>JAJYGL010000153.1 GCA_021790625.1 Pseudomonadota bacterium
GATCTGGTGGCTTTAGGGACGATAGCTGACGTGGTTCGGTTGGGCCACAATAACCGGATTCTGGTGGAGCAGGGGTTGCGCCGTATGCGTGCTGGTCGTGCCTGCGCAGGAGTTCGGGCATTGTTTGTCGTCAGTGGGCGCGATATCGCAAGAGCGACATCGGGTGATTTGGGTTTCATGATCGGTCCCCGACTGAACGCTGCAGGCAGGCTTGATGATATGTCTACCGGAATTGCCTGTCTGTTGCTTGATGATGACAAGGAAGCCCTCTTATGCGCGGAACAGTTACATCAGTTGAATGTAGACCGGCGCGAAATCGAGCAGAGCATGCAGCAGCAGGTGTGTTTGCCTGAGCCGGATAAACTGGGTTATAGCTTGGTATTGTTTGATCCGGCCTGGCATGTTGGTGTGATTGGTATTCTTGCCTCGCGGTTGAAAGAGCGCCATCACCGACCAACCCTCTGTTTTGCTCGGGGCGACAAGGGCGAAATAAAAGGTTCCGGGCGTTCGATTGCCGGATTGCATTTGCGTGATGCGCTGGACTGGGTGTCCAAGCGTGAACCAGGTTTGATTGTCAAGTTTGGCGGACACGCCGCAGCAGCGGGATTGAGTATCGCCGAACGCGATTTTGCGGTGTTTGCAGCAGTTTTTGAACAGGCAGCGCGCAGCATGTTGTCTGCGGAAGACTTGCAGGCGCAGTTGTTGGTGGATGCCCGTTTGGTCGCAGACGAGATAACCGACGAATTGGCGCAGGCCATTGCGCGGCAGGTTTGGGGGCAAGGGTTCCCAGCGCCGGTATTTCAGGGCGTGTTTCAAGTGAAAAGTCAGCAATTGCTCAAAGACAGACATCTGAAGTTACAACTTGGCATGGCTGGACAGGGATGGGACGCCATTTTGTTTCAGTGTACGGACAGATTGCCAGAAGAGATCTGTGCATTGTATCAATTGGACTGGAATGTCTTTCAGGGCAGAGGCAGGGTACAATTGCGTTTGCTCGCGTGGCGGCAGCATGATGACTGTTGTTTTTGATGTTGAGAAACAACATGGACGTGGGGTTTGATTGGGTTTTCTGGCGGGAGTGCATGATGTGGCACGCAAAAATCGGCTTGATAAGTTGGCTGATGCTGATTGGCAGTGTCATGGCGCACGCACAAGGGTTTGCGCCGGTTCCAGTGGACGTGCTGCAACTGCCACCTCATTTGCGTGGAACGGTTGAGTAGGAATTGCTGCGCGGGCAGGTTAAGCATGAAGTATTTACCATGACCAAACCAGCCAGCAGAATCTGGCATATTGCCTATCTTTTCCCGCATTTGAACGACCCGTACTGGTTGGGTTGCGCGTATGGCGTCATCAACGAAGCGCGCCGGTTGCGGGTGGCGGTTGATATCATTCCTGCGGAGGGTTATGACGATTTGATCGGTCAGTTGCGCGAAATGGATGAATTGGTCGCCTTAAAAAAATACGATGCGATTGTGCTGTCGCCCATTAGCCTGACGGGCGATAATCTGGCCATCAGGCAGGCACGGAAAGCGGGTATTCCGGTTTTTGAACTGGCCAATGACAGCACCAGCCGCCTGTTAATCAGTAAGGTGACGACCTCGATGAATGGAATGGGGGTGAATGCCGCCCGTTGGATGATAGCGGATGCGCAACGGCGCGGATTGAAGGCTGTCACGGTTGCCTTGTTGCCGGGGCCCGCTGATGCAGGCTGGGCGCAGGGAGAAGTGCAGGGAACGTTGCAAGCGATTCAAAATGCCCCGCTACCGGTTCATGTGGTCACGATTCGGTATGGAGACAGCGAACGTATCACGCAGACGCAATTGGCAGAGCGGGTGCTGGCGCAATATGGCTCGCATCTGGACTATATTCTTGGTTGTACGGGTTGTGCTCCGGCAGCGGTATTGCCGATTCGCAAGGCGCATCTGGAGACCCACATCCGGGTAGTGGCTTACGACCTGACTGATGAAATCGCCACCATGCTGCGCCGGGGCGAAATCGTTGCGGCTGGCGATACCAGAGGTGTCAGTCAGGCCAGAGTGGTCACGGATTTGGTGGTGGATTATCTGGAAAAACGGCGCAGACGGATGCCGGATACTGTTTTGGTGGATTTGGGCATGGTCGACGAGCAGAATGTGGGCAGTTATCCGATGGATATGTCCATCGCGCCACGAAATGACACGCCGGTTCTGTCGTGGACTCCGGGCAAGGTTACTGCCGACCGCGCCTCAGCAATTCGGTTGCCGCAATGAAATTGCCGCTCAAAAACAAGATTCTGCTGGGCGTTCTGTCGTTTGTTGTATTGATGTCGCTGGCATATATGGGTGCCGTTTCCATCGTGATTCGTCAACAGTATCTGGACGAGTCGCATCGGTGGTTGAACAATGCGGCAAACGTGATGGATGTGGCGTTGAATCTTCGCCGCGATCGGGTGCAAGCGGCTGCCTACGATTTGGCGAGCCAAAAAAATCTGGGTACAGATATCTGGTATCTGACCAGTTATGGACAGGCGAATCTGGATCGTGAAATTTTGTTGGGAACATACCAGCAGTTGGCGCAGGATGCATTCTGGGTTGCTTCGACGAAAAATATTCCTCGACTGGCTATTTATGACATGGCCGGGCATCTGCTGGTGTTTGCCCGGCACGATAATACGAATTGGCAGACAGGATTTGTGCCAGTGTTTTCGGCGGGTAGCGCGCAAGTGGCGAATGTGGATCGCACGGGAAGGCTGCATTGGCAGACGCGAGCACTTGCTCGGCCAAAATTGTCATTGCAGTTCGACGAAACGCCGCCTGCGGAGGAAAGGGTGTTCTACGCGCAAATGGATGGCCGGCTGGTGATCCGCGCTGAAGTGCCCATCATGGGAAAAGTGTTCGAAATGAGCACCGGAAAGCCGGTCATGGTGCCGCTGGGTTTTGTGGATGCCGTGTTGCCATTCGATCAGGACTACATTCAACAGGTTGCGCATTTGACCGGAGCCCGTATCAATATTTTTGACGGGGATACGTTGGATATGGGTGACATGCCGGCGTATCGCCACCTGAACCGGAATACCGATCACACGGCATTGGCGATGGGAAACCTGTTGTTCAATACAGTGACCATTCAACACAATGGTTACTACCAGTGTTTATTGCCTTTGTCGGGGGAGCATGGCGTGATTGGCTCCATTGCTTTGTTGCAGTCGATGGAAGTGGTCAATAAAAACACCTGGCAAATGATTGGTATCCTGTGGTGGATTGCGCTGGGTAGTGTTTTGTTGATTTTGCCCATGGCATGGTATTTTGCCTCGTCGCTGACTCGACCGATTACATTGTTGATCCGGATATTTCGTGATATGGCCAGCGGTAATCGTGGTGATGCTGTGGGGCGATTGTCCATGGATGAGCGGGCGTTGGTGGACAAAGCGCAGCAGCGTCAGGATGAGTTGGGTGAATTGGCGCGGGGTTTCATGGCGATGGACAAGGCGATTTCGCAAAACATTGCCGAGATTCATGACATCAACGCGTCGTTGGAGCAAAAAATTGCGGACAGAACGACGGCAGCATTGGCCGCGAAAGAGGCGGAGACGCGTACGCTGATTGAGAATTCGCCGGATACCATCGTACGCTACGATCGTGAATGTCGGCGTATTTATGTGAATCCCGCTTTGTCCGATGCAGTCG
>JAJYGL010000214.1 GCA_021790625.1 Pseudomonadota bacterium
ACAGTCAGTTGGTGAACGGAATGCTGATCTGTTGATTATCCACGCTAAGTTGCAGTATCCAATTCCTTTTTCCACTAACGCACACGGGCAGAATAACACTGGTTTTCCAGTTAGACAATGTCCGTGCCGATAATGGATAGTGTACGTCTCCCATGTCCATGCCGACCATGTTGAAGCGGGCGTCGACAGTGTGGGCATTCGCGACATCTACTTGTAACAGAAAGGGGTGCAGGGCGGAAGGGCGTGCGCTGAAATTCAGGCTGACCGGGCGTTGGTCGGGAAGTTTGAAATGGCAGCTGCCAGGCAATTGCGGGCATTGAACCATGATTGGCGCGTTGGGTTGCCGGTGCATGGTAACGTAGACCGAGGTGATGAGCCCGCTGGCCAGTAGCGTTGCCAGCAAGAGACGCAGCATGGGTTGTTGCCACTTCATTGCCAGGCACTCCGCAACAGGGCGATGCCATGTGCGCCATGTTCTTTGGCGATGGGCAGCAATTCGGCCTGCATGCCGCCCAGTGCAAAAATTGGCATGCTACGTTCTTGTATCTGTTGCATAAATTCAGACCAGCCCAGGTGTGGTGCGCCCGGGTGCGTCGGGGTTGGCAGGACGGGCGACAGCAGCGCATAATCGCATCCCAGTGATTCGGCTTTGTTCAGCTCTGCTGCGTTGTGGCAGGACGCACCAACCAGTGAGAAAGGTGGGCGAGTGTATTGGGCGCGTAACTGTGCCGATGTCAGATGAATCCCGTCTGCACGTAGTGTGCTGGCATACGGCATGGCGCTGTTGATGACGATTTTGGCGCCTTGTGCCTGCGCGTGTTCGATGAGGGTTTGCGCAATGGGTGGCGGCAAGGACGCGTCACGCAGTTGAATGAGGCGCAATCCTTGTGACAGGGCGTGGTCGAATTGTGGCAGGAATGCGGTGGGGTCGTTATTCTCCGGGGTGATGCCCATGATGGTGGGCAGGCGCAAAGCGCGTAGCAGGGTGAGATTGGCGGGTAGCAGCGGGGTGACGGTTAGTGCAAAGGGCGATTGCCAGCACAACTTTTGGCCTTCGTGCGGATGTGGTTCGCCTTCCCAAGCGTCAACAAGAAAGCAATGCAGGTGTACTCGTGTGGCGGGATAGTGGTGAAGCAGGCTGATCCATGGCGTGGCGTGTTTGACCGTGATACCCAGTTCTTCCTTCAACTCGCGCAGTAGCGCGGCGTGAGCGGATTCATTCGCCTCGATTTTGCCGCCCGGAAATTCCCAATAACCCGGCCAGGGTTTGTCGGGCGGGCGGCTGGCGAGCAGAATCTCGCCAGATGCGTTTTGTAAGATGCCGACAGCAACATGAATGATTGGAGGAGGCATGGGGCGTTAATCCGGTTGTGTTGAGCAGGTTAGCAGGTTAGGGTGAAGAAATGTACCATGGTTCCTTGAGGAACCGCTGATTTATTCCTCCATATGAGCCCGCGTTGCGGGTCAAATCGGGGTGAGTGCCATGTGCTGTGTGTTGTGCGTGCTGTGCTGCAACATGGCCGGAGGTTTAAGCGGTGCAGGCCGGGCTGGATTTTCCCGCCCAGTCGTTGACGAATTGGCGTGCGCTGCGGCCTGAGCGGTTGCCGCGCACCAGTGCCCATTGCAGGGCGGCGGCGCGCAGGGCTTGCGGGTCGTCTACTTTGACGTCCAATGCGTCAATCCAGGTGGCGACGCAGGCCAGATAGGTTTCCTGGTCGAAGGGATAGAACGATAACCAGAGGCCAAAACGGTCGGATAGCGAGATTTTTTCTTCTACGTTTTCGTTGGGGTGGATTTCTCCGTTGGCGGCGTTGTCAAGCTGGCTTTCCGGCATGAGGTGTCGCCGGTTTGACGAGGCATAGATGAGTACGTTGTCCGGTGCGCTGGCGAGACTGCCGTCAAGGGCGACTTTCAGTACCAGATAGTCGTTGTCTTCTGCGCCAAAACTGATGTCGTCGCAAAAAATGATGAAGCGCTCTGGCCGGTTGGCCAGTTGCGCGCTGATGTCGGGTAAATCGACGAGCTGCGCTTTTTTTACTTCAATCATGCGTAGTCCCTGCGCGGAAAAATGGGTCAGCATGGCTTTGATGAGGGAAGATTTACCCGTGCCGCGCGCGCCGGTGAGCAGTACGTTGTTGGCAGGTTTCCCGGCCACGAATTGTGCGGTGTTGGCAAAAATCTTTTGTTTTTGTGTGTCGATTCCGCTCAGGTGTTCCAGCGGCATGGGTTGCAGGTGCGGAATGGGCAGGAAGCTGCCCACCCGGCCTTCCCGATGCCAACGAAAGGCCGTGTGCGCTGACCAGTCTGGCGTTGCCGGCGCGGGCGGTAACCAAGTTTCCAGCCGGTCCAGCAATTGGTGCACGCGCTCAAATAATTGTTCAGCTGCGGTATTCGGCATTGATTTTGACATAATCGTAGGAAAAATCGCAGGTCCATACCGTGGCGTTGGCGTGACCCCGATGCAGCGCCACGCGAATGGTGATATCGCTTTGTCGCATCACCCGTTGGCCGTCCTGTTCGCGGTAGCTCGTTGCCCGACCGCCGTTTTCGGCCACTAGAACGTCATCCAGCCATAGTTGCAGGCGGTCGACATCCAGATCGTCGATACCCGCGTAGCCGATGGCAGCGAGGATTCGTCCCAGATTGGGGTCGGAGGCAAAAAATGCCGTTTTGACCAACGGGGAATGGGCGATGGCATAACCCACCTGACGGCACTCGTCACGCGAGACGCCCCCTTCTACGTTGATGGTGATGAATTTGGTTGCCCCTTCGCCGTCACGAACGATGGCTTGTGCCAGTCGAATGGCAACTGTCGTGATGGCGGCCTGAAGTGCTGCGCACGCGTGGCTGTTGCTGTCGTCGATGCGTGGCAGAGTTGTGGCACCAGTGGCAATCAGCATGAGCGAATCGTTGGTTGAGGTGTCGCCGTCGACGGTGATGCTGTTGAAGCTGGCGTCGGCGACGGCTTTGACCATGTGTTGCAGGACGGCAGGAGCGACAGCGGCATCGGTGGCAATGAATCCTAGCATGGTGGCCATGTTTGGGTGAATCATGCCGGAGCCTTTGGCAATGCCGGTGACGGTAATGGTGTGGCCGTCGATATCGAGGGTAAGTGATGCGCCTTTGGCGATGATGTCGGTGGTCATGATGGCTTGCGCTGCGGCAAGCCATTGGTTTTCATGGCTGTTTTCCACCGCTTGCGGCAGCGCGGCGCACAGTTTGTCAGTGGGCAAGGGCTCCATGATGACGCCGGTGGAAAATGGCAAAATGGCCGCAGGTGCGCAGTCGAGTTTTTGTGCCAGCGCTGTGCAGACTTCGCGCGCACGCGCTAGTCCGTCTTCACCGGTACCCGCGTTGGCGTTGCCGGTATTGATGACGAGCGCGCGCGGAGAAGTCGTGGCCAGATGTTGTCGGCACACGATGACCGGGGCAGCGCAAAAGCGGTTTTGTGTGAATACACCGGCAACCTGGCTACCGGCAGCCAGTTGCATGACAGTCAGGTCTTTGCGGCCAGGGGTTTTTATTCCCGCGCTGGCGATACCAATCTGGATACCGGCGACAGGTAGCAGTTCGTCCGGTTGCGGAGGGGCAAGGTTGACTGGCATGGATTATCCTCAGGATTTCTGGCGTAATGCTTCGTCGTTGTAGGCGC
>JAJYGL010000238.1 GCA_021790625.1 Pseudomonadota bacterium
CGCTCAGCATCAGCCGCATGCGCCCGGCATTGAAGTTCCAGCCGACGAAAATCATCGCCAGCACCGTGCACAACACGGATAACGGAAATGCCGCCAGACGATGGAACAAACCGCTGCCGCCATATATTAAGGCAATGCTCAGGCCCAGTACCAGCCCGACTGCAAAAAGCAAAAGAGATCGCCTCATAGGCCGTTGTTGCTCACCCGTTACTCCCTTAGGTTTGCGATTTTTTTCTGCACTAAACAGAGGGTTAATTCATTTTCGGTTTACCACACCAAATACCGCTTTGGTCACCCAAAAAAAATCATTGGCTTGGTATTGACTGAACGATGTGGTACCAAGATTTGAAGCTGGAAAGCAGCCGGTGTCCTCTGACCGCTTCTGGCACATTGCAAACACCAGTCCACAGCGCCATACAGCGAACTCAAAAGCCGATTAAATATACTATAGTTGGCTCAACTGTCAAGGCAGTATTTCGTCGGGTTCAGGAGGTAACCCATCACCATTTCATACGGCCATACCTTCATGTTGCAAAGTTTCATGCGTCCGGTTATGCTTGCATTTGGCTTCATCGTCGCATCAAAACTGACCGATACCGTGGGCGGGTTGAAGAAAGCGGGAGATGCCCCGGCTACGCCTGCGGAGGTTGGTGGAGCGGCGAATCACGAATGGCAATAGAAAGCGTGAATCATGAGTCTAGGCGAAACAATAATGGCTGGGGCGCTGGTGCAGGGTGCTCAGCACGATACGTAAATGGCGTATCGGGAAATAAACCGCTTGAACAGCGAGATTGATAAAGCTAATCGTGCTTATGGTGAGCTTGTAAGCACATACCAAAATTACATGACGCATGCGCGCGCAGATTCATTTTCTGCGTTTCTGCATGTATGCGCGAAAAAAAATCGCGGCGTTAATGTGCGATGAGATCGCCAAACACGACCTGTCTAGCCCATTTGCTTCTATGGAAAAACTCAGGTTCTGGTTGAAAAACGGATTGTCAAAAGCGTTCGTGATCCAAAGGTCATTGTTTTGACTTATACCGAGAATGAGGTTCGAGACATTGAAAAACAGCAAGGTAAGATGATGAAGGCGATGAGAATCGGCATGATTTGTTTATCAGAAATAAAGTCGCCTGAGTTGGGTGGGTGATGAGGATTTCTGAGGTTCAAGCCCGACAGGCTTTGGACATTATTGCCGATCAGTTTGGCCCGGCTGCTCCGGTCTGGTTGTTTGGCTCTCGCGCTGACGACAGCTCGCGCGGTGGTGATGTTGACCTTTATGTGGAAAGCGAATCCACCGATGTCATGCGAAAGATTCGTTGCAAATCGTCTCTTGTCGAGTTGTTTGATTTGAAAGTTGACCTGGTTGTTGGGGTTGGCGACAAGCCGATTCATCGTATTGCAAAATCAACCGGAGTAAGACTGAATTGAACGAGAATTTGCGAATTCTTCATAAGAAGATTGAACATTTGGTCAGGATGCAAGCTGATGTGGCGCATTCCGTTAGTAAAATGTCCGTACCGCTTCAGAAAATTCAGTGTGGCGGTATTGATTCATTGACGCTTGATGAGCGTGAAACGATCTCGGCGTTTACCAAACGATTTAGCGATTATCAGGAGCAACTCGGAAAAACGATGCGGAGCGTCGCTATTGAAGAGGAAAGCCCTGTTAATCCGTTCGGCGCGATTTTGTCTTTGATGGAAAAGCTCGAAATTCTTGAAAGTTCGAGCAAGTGGAAAGATATCCGCGAACTTCGTAATCAGGCTGGACATGAATATGAAGACGATGTAAATGAGCTTTTTCAGATACTGAGCGGCATGATCGAGGGGACTTCATACCTTTCCGATGTTCAGGCAAGGTTGCAGGAATTTGTGGCTCAAAATTACAAACCATTGCCTTCTGAGCCTGAAATCAAGTTCGCAAGCCCAAAATGTTAAGTATGTTTCGCAAGTCAAAGAATCGTACCGGGAACACTCATGTACCGACTTGAAAAGAAAATTAATATGCGCCTCTCTGCCAACGTCGCCACGGTTCTGACCAGGCTTGCCAAAAAGCATTTTGGCGAGGAAGCAAAGGTTCGTCTGTTTGGGTCGCGTGTTGATGATTCCGCTCGCGGCGGAGATATTGATTTGCAAATTTTCGCGCCGAATTCGACTTATCGAGATGAAATTGCTTTTCTGGTCGATGTGGAACAACAGATCGATGAGCGTGTCGATCTGCGTGTTCAGCGCGGTGAACCATTGTTGATTGATGAAATTGCCAGCCAGAAAGGAATTGTTCTCCGTGGATAATGATCAGGCAACAGCGATTTTGAGATCAAAAATCGAGGTTACGGCGAGTATTGCCGATCATTTGGCGTACTCGATCAACAAGGCGCAACAGCTTGAGCTGGATCCTATTGCCATGGATAAATTGAAAACGATTTCTGATGATGAAATGGAAACTGTAGCTGCTTTTCTTTTCCGTTATGGATCATTGGTGTCAAATATTCAGGACGCGATATTTAAATCCATTGGTGATGTTGAACAAGAGCCAATAAAAGAAATGAGCAATCGTGATAAGACGAATCTCATGGAGCGAATAGGCGTGCTGCCTTCTGCCGAAGAATTTTCGTCTCTTGCGATTATTCGGAACAAACTGATGCATGATTACCCGGAAGAAATGCAAAAGCATCTTGACAGAATCAATACCATAATCAAAGACGCACCGCGATTGGTTGAGATTTTCATTGGCATTGCAAAATATGCCGAAAAGTTTTCTATTAAAATGTCCTTTGATGGGTTGAAACATTTGCGCGGGTTTATTCGCGACGACAATGCAAATGATGCCCCAAACTCTTTTTCATCGCCTTCATCCCGTCTGCTCGGATAAGTATCCGAGTCAGAATGTGGTTCATGCAAATCACATTCCACATTTAGGTGTAAAATGGATCGCGCAACCAGAGCGTTTCTGATCTAGTTAACGGGTAAAAAGCCACCTAATCGTAGTCATGAGAATTACACCAGAACAACGAATTGCAATTGTCCAGTCCGTAAAAGAGATCATGGGTGATGACGCGCGCGTAAAGTTGTTTGGTTCCCGTGCCGATGACTCAAAACGTGGCGGCGATATTGATCTGTATGTGCGGGTTGATGGATTCGACCGGTATTTGCAAAAAAAAACCTCGATGATTTTATATCGAATTTTTCAAAAACTTGGCGAACTACCCATTGATATCGTTATCAAGGATGACGGCGTGGCTGAACAGTTGATTCACATGGAAGGCGAAAAGGGGATTCTATTGTGAATATTAATGATTTGTTGCTGAAACGGATTGTTAATTGCGAAAAAATTCGAAATGAGCTTATGTATTCGCATGGCTGGATATCAAAAGAAAATATCAATGCAGAATGGGTTGCCTCGTTAGAGAGAAATGACCCTTTAAAAGAGCGCGTTAGCGCTTTTTGTGCCAGATTTGGTCGCATGCAGGATTATTTTTCTGACAAGCTTATTGTGGTGTGGGTTGAAGTGGTTGGTGAAAATCCGGGAACGGCGTTGGAGAATTTTTCAGTTGCAGAAAAGGCTGGAATATTAACCATCAAATCAGAAGAATTGCCTGGGTTGCGCAAATTAAGAAATGATTTGACTCATGATTAT
>JAJYGL010000146.1 GCA_021790625.1 Pseudomonadota bacterium
CGCTTTCGTGATCCACCCAATACAGTTGGAAAACGCGCTTTGCAATATCCAACCCATATGTTGTAAAATTCATTTCAGCCCCTCCGTCCGTTCGTGGAAAAATCTCATTATCCCCACTTTGGCACCTGGATGCCGTCAGGTCCGCGAGGGGCTACCTCAATTATTAGTGCTTGCCCCTGCTCCCCGTGGAGGAGGGAGGCGTCCATCCCATCTTCCTTAAAAGCTTGTCTACCATGATTTGCGACAATGCACCCAAACCATTGACGTGATTCGGCTCTACTGTCACGCGAAAGGCGGCATTGCGTAGATCGCTTATAACCGGACACAGCACAACGCTCTCCAAATCTGAGCAATTAGGTCACCGGCCTTTAGGCCGGTGGATGTTTGGTCAGGGAGGGGTGTGCATCCCCTCCCTGACCGCGCCTTTAAAACCTCGCCGTTCAGGGCGAGGTTCGGCGCTCCTTCCGGCCTGAAGGCCGGGGTTTTAAACCAGCAAGGAAATAGGATAAAGGGATCAGCCCCGTTAAATTTCTGGCATAGGGACGGTGAGGTGAGGGCGGGCTTTGCCTGCCGGAACGAACGAAGCCCCGACAGCGGCGTGTCAACGCGTGTCGCTGCGGGGTGTTATGATCAGTGCGACGCTGACTGTCCCTCGCGGCCGATGGCAGCGCAACGCGAGCAGTCGGTAGGTTTGCAGAACGAGTGCAAGCGGATAGACGACATCGAGCAAATCGCCGATCATGCGCCATTCGGCGAGCAAGCCTTTCCAGTAGCCGAGTTTCTCTCTTTTCCGCCATTGTGTGACTTCCGGCCAATGCGTTACGGTGATGGTGAGCTGGCGTTTGATGATCTGTTCGTTCAGGAATACCTCGATGCCAAAACGCGGCAGGCGGCGGATTTCTTTCAGTGCGTTGCTCAGCAGTTCTTTTTTGAACACCCGTTCCCCGGAGACAAAATCCAGACCGATGACGCGGAATATGAACAGGCTGTTTTGCCGCAGGCTCACGCTGACATCGGATCTGCCGGACAGAACGGGGGCGGCAAGCGCGGTGACGTGCTCGGTGGCAAGCCCCTTGAGATCGGCATCGAGCAGCATCAGAAACTCGTGGTGTGCTGCTGCAACGCCGCTGGCCATGGCAACGCTTTTACCCTGATTGTTCGGGTGAGAAATGAGCGTGACCGAGGGAAAACGGCGGACGATTTCAGCGGTCTGGTCGGTGGAGCCGTCGTCCACGACGATCACCTCAGCCAACAGCGGGTGTCCGGCGACGGTCTGCAAGACCGCGCCGATTCGTGGTGCTTCATTGAATGCACAGATGATACAAGAGATGCGGGCGGTATCGGGTGACGCGAAGTGTGTGTTCATCGGCTTTCCTCCATGCTGGGAACCGCTGTGTTATTTTGATCCCTGTGAAAGCGGACATCCATTGACTGATTCGTGTCGGGTTAATACCCAAACGTGGGTAACACACCCGAAGATTGGATTGATCTCTTGAACTGCCCAAGTTACCAGCAGCGCGCTCTTTAATCAACTCTCACTGCCACTTTTGGAGCGATTTCAGGAGAAATGGTGCCATCAATCGGAAATTTTGTGCCAACCGTGATTCGTCTCTGTACTTTTTTCCTGTCTCCTCGCTCCCATTTCCGGTCAATGATCAGATACCATGTGCAATACGCCCGGTTTCGACAAGTCCGGTTTCAACAAGATTTTTCTGCTATCCTGAACACATGCTACCTGACGATTATTCCGCTCCGTTCTGGCTGCCCGGCGGCCACCTGCAAACCCTGTACCCATATTTTTTTGCGCCCAGACCTTTCGTCCCCTATCAACGCGAACGCCTGGAACTTGCCGACGGCGATTTTCTCGATCTGGACTGGACACCCGCCACACAAGGCATGTTCCCACAAAACATGTCTGTACAAAACATATCCATGCAAAGCACGACACAGCCCGTGCCATTAGTGGTTTTGTTTCATGGGCTGGAAGGCAATGCACAAGCTTTTTATGTCCGTAATCTGATGTGGGCAGTTTCACAGGCCGGATGGCGTGGCGTGGTCGTGCATTTTCGCGGTTGCTCAGGTACGCCCAACCGGTTACCACGGGCTTACTTTGCCGGGGACAGCGCAGAAATTCATCACGTCTTGCAGCATTTACGTTCACGACACCATAGTCAAGTTTTTGATGGTCAAGTTTTTGATGGCCGACTCTTTGCGGTAGGTTATTCGCTGGGCGGTAATGCGCTGCTGCGTTTTGCCGGCGAACAGGCCGACAAAGCGTCATCGCTGCTGGATGCCTGTGTCGCGGTCTCTGTACCCTTCCAGCTTGCAATAGCCGGCCGAACACTGGATACCGGCGTCGAGCACCTCATCTACACGCGACATTTCCTGCGCACCTTGAAGCAAAAAGCCCGCGACAAATGCCGACAATTTCCTGGCTTATTCAATGCACATCGTCTGCGCAAAGCCAATTCATTGTGGGCTTTCGACGAATATTACACGGCACCGGCCCATGGCTTTGCCAACGCAGATGATTATTGGGCGCGTGCCGCCAGCCTGCCTGTTTTGCGCGATATCCGTATCCCCACTTTGCTCGTCAATGCACGCAACGACCCGTTTTATCCCGCGTACGCGCTACCAACCGCGCAACAGATATCCCCCACGACAGTTTGTGAATTTTATCCGCAAGGCGGCCATGTCGGTTTTCCTGCCGGCCGCTTTCCTGGTCATGTCGGATGGTTACCACAACGTATCCTGCGTTTTTTTGGTCTGCAATCAGCATGACAATGGACTGTCAATACCATGACAGTCTTGCTCACCTGTCCCGTATTGCGCTATGCTCACGTCGGCTATTTTCTGTCTACCATTTTCCATCCACCGTTTTCGCCTTATGTGAAGGAGAAATTCTTGCCTGCTCTGCCATCAGAAATTTTCAAAGCCTATGACATTCGCGGCATCGTCGGCAAAACCCTGACCGCCGATATCGTCGAGCAAATTGGTCATGCCATCGGCTCGGAAGCCGTTGCCCGCCAGCAAACCAGAATCTGCATCGGTCGCGACGGCCGGTTGTCGGGGCCGGAACTCGCCAGCGCACTGGCGCGCGGCATCCAGAAAGCCGGCATCGATGTCATCGACCTTGGCATGGTCACCACCCCGATGACCTACTTTGCCGCTTACCAGCTAGACAGTCATTCCGCCGTCATGGTCACCGGGTCACACAACCCGCCGGACTACAACGGACTGAAAATGGTACTGGGTGGGGAAACCCTGTCAGCCGATACCATTCAGGCACTGCGCATTCGGCTGGAAAAGGGTGATCTGGTCAACGGACAAGGCGCCTACAGCCAGCACAACATCGCAACCGAATACATCGACCGCATCGCAAGCGACGTCAAACTCGCCCGCCCGATGAAAATCATCGTCGACGCCGGCAATGGTATTCCCGGCGCCTTTGCCCCTGCCCTGTTCCGTCGCTTGGGCTGCGAAGTAGAAGAAATGTTCTGCGAAGTCGATGGCAACTTCCCCAACCACCACCCCGACCCCTCGCAACCAAAAAATCTCGTTGACCTGATTGCGCGCCTGAAAACCAGCCCGGCTGAAATCGGTCTGGCCTTCGATGG
>JAJYGL010000088.1 GCA_021790625.1 Pseudomonadota bacterium
AATTCGCCACCCATATCGACTACCCATTATTGTTCATGCTGTTTATGCTTTTGCTGTTGAGTCTGTTCGTGCAATACAGCGCCAGTAACGAAAGCGTCAACCATGTCCTGATGCACGCAGGCTTTGGCCTGCTGGCGCTATTGTTGATGACACTGGTCGCCAACATTCCGACCCAGTATTGGGTGACACTGGCCGTTCCACTGTATGTCATGGGCATTCTACTGTTGCTTGGCGTCGCCATGGCAGGTGACGTGGTCAATGGCTCGCGACGCTGGCTGCATCTGGTTTTTTTTCGCATACAACCGTCGGAAATTCTGAAACTGGCAATGCCGCTAATGCTGGCCTGGTTTTTCCACACCCGGCACGCCACCCTCACCCTGCGCGATTACAGCATCGCTGCTCTGCTTTTGTTGATACCGACATTGTTAGTCGCGCATCAGCCCGATCTGGGTACGGCCTTGTTGATTGCCGCCTCTGGCTTCTACGTCATTGTGCTGGCCGGATTACCCTGGCGCATTCTGGCTGGAATCAGCCTGCTTGCCACCGCCAGCCTCCCTCTGTTATGGCATATTCTGCACGATTACCAAAAAAACCGCATTCTGACGTTACTCGACCCCTCCCGCGATCCGTTGGGAGCCGGTTATCACATCATCCAGTCCAGCATTGCGCTCGGCTCCGGCGGTCTGTTGGGCAAAGGCTGGTTACATGGCACCCAATCACACCTGGATTTCTTGCCTGAACATACCACCGATTTTGTATTTGCCGTGTTCGGGGAAGAATTTGGCCTGCTGGGTAATTTCCTGTTATTATCGCTCTATCTTGGCATCGTTTTACGCGGCCTTCGCTTGAGCGCCCGCGCACCGGATTTATTTGGCCGCCTGTTATCCGGCAGCATCGTACTGTCATTTTTTACCTATGTTTTTGTCAATATGGGTATGGTTTCGGGCATTTTGCCCGTGGTTGGCGTGCCTTTGCCGCTCATCAGTTATGGCGGAAGCGCCATGCTGATTGTGATGCTGGGTTTTGGGCTGATCATGGGGCTTGACACACATCAAAAACTCAACAAATCCTGACGTTACTGTGAAACAACCTGTCCACATCCCTTTCTCATCCGTTTTAGTCTGTATATGTTTCGGCCTGCTGGCCGGTTGTGCCAGCCAGCCAGTACACAACATGGCAACGCCCCCTGCCACCATCGCGCCACACCCCAGTCAAATCACGCCTCACCATGGTGGAGGTTATTACCTCGATGATGGCCCGGGTAACAACCCTCCCGCCAACATCGACCAAATTCCGGATGCCGTACCCAAAATTGAACCGTTGAAAACAGCGGCCAACCGTCCCTATACTGCACTGGGCAAGACGTACACCCCGCAAACCGCACTGATGCCTTATGAAGAAACCGGTATTGCGTCATGGTATGGCCGCCGCTTCAACGGCCACAATACCTCGTCGGGTGAACCGTACAACATGTATGCCATGACAGCAGCGCACCCAACCCTGCCTATTCCCAGCTATGCGCGTGTCACTTCCTTGCAGACCGGCAAATCTGTCATCGTCCGCATCAATGATCGAGGCCCCTTTCACAGCACCCGCATTATCGATTTATCCTATACAGCGGCCCACAAACTAGGATTGATACAAGGCGGTAGCGGCATGGTCAGGGTTCGCGCCATCACACCAGACGAAATCAGCCAGGGACGTGATATCGCCGACAATACCAGCCATGCGCACGGCATTTTTCTGCAACTGGGCAGCTTTGCCGAACATGCCAACGCTGAACGGTTGCTGGCCGAAGCCAGCACCCAACTCGACCATGGCAGCGCTGCTCTGGTCATCCTGCAACATGAACAACGCTACCGGGTAGCGCTCGGACCGTATCAGGATGAAGATAGTGCCATGCAGGCCGAAAAAGAAATTCGAACCCGTATGAACCTCACTCCTTTCCGCATTGTCCTACCCTGACCAGAGTAAAAGAAAAACCACCATGAAACATTATATCAGACTGATTTTTATATTTATTTTTATTTCCATCCAGGCTGCATCGGCAATGGAAATTCCGGTTGCACCACCACCCGAACTCAACGCCACAGCCTGGCTGCTCATCGATGTCAACAATGGTCAGGTACTGACGGAACACAATGCTGACAACCACATTGAGCCTGCCTCACTCACCAAATTATTAAGCGCCTGGCTCATCTTCGGCGCCATCAATCAAGGTGAGATCAAACTCTCCGACACCATCCTGCCTTCTGAAAACGCCTGGAAAACAGAAGGTTCGCGCATGTTTATCGAGCCGGGAAAACCGGTCACCGTCGACGCCCTGCTACACGGCATGATCATCCAGTCTGGCAATGATGCCACCATGGCGCTCGCAGAACGGGTAGGGGGCAGTGAAGCCGGATTCGTTGACATGATGAACAAGGCGGCGCAACAGCTAGGAATGACCCGCAGCCATTTCGTGACGGCCACCGGCCTGCCCAACCCACAGCATTACACCACAGCACGCGATTTGTCTCGCGTTGCCATTGCCCTGCTGCGTGACTACCCACAATTTTCCGGCCTTTATGCCATCAAGGAATACCGTTACAACAACATTACCCAAGCCAACCGTAACCGGTTGTTGTGGAGCGACCCCAGCGTAGACGGCATGAAAACCGGCCATACCCAAGCCGCCGGATATTGCCTGATCGCTTCGGCTCACCGCAGTAACCGTCGCCTGCTTGCCGTGGTGCTCGGTGCGCCTTCCGACACGCTGCGCGCAGCAGAAACACAGCGTCTGCTCAATTATGGCTTTCAATCTTTTGACGCCGTTCAACTGTACGCGGCCAACCAACCTGTGACCACCCTCAAAGTCTGGCAAGGCAAACAGAATCATATCCGCGCCGGTTCGACGCACGCCATCACCATCGACGTGCCGCACGGCCACGCCCACGATCTCCAGACCACGCTCAACACCAGTCAACCTTTGCTGGCACCGCTGTCTATCGGACAAACCATCGGCTCGCTCACCATTCGTCTAAACGGCAACACACTGGCACAATATCCTGTGCAGGCATTGGACAATGACCCTGTCGCCAGTTGGCTGGGACGTTTATGGGATAAAATACGCATGGCTTTGAGTGGTAGCCACGCTTCATGAACGTATTACCCAAAAGTTTGAGAACGCCATGACTGAAGACATGACTGAAGAATCGATTATTCCCTACCCATGCGACTTTCCCATCAAGATTTTTGGTCACAATGAACCTGACTTCAGCGCCAGCGTCGTCGAAGTCGTCCTGCGCCACGCCCCGGATTTCGACGCTGCCAGCGTCGAATGGCGCGTGAGCAGCGCCAGCAATTACCTGAGCGTCACCTGCACCATCCGCGCCACCTCGCGCGCACAACTCGATGCGCTCTATCAGGAACTGGTTGATCACCCAAAAGTAAAAATGGTTCTGTAACCCACATATTGCGTACATCGCACACATTGCACACATTGCACACATTGCACATGCAGATTCGTCATCTTGGTCTCACCGATTACACCACAAGCTGGGAAGCCATGCGCGCCTTCACCGCAGCCAGACCCATCGCCAGCCACACCAAGACGGATGACGAAA
>JAJYGL010000246.1 GCA_021790625.1 Pseudomonadota bacterium
TATGTGAGCAAAAAGGGCAATTGTTGTTGCTGGAAGCAGCGCGAAAATTGAGTATGCAAGGCGTGCCGTTCGAGTTGGTGTTGGCCGGTGATGGCGAAATGCGTGTCGACATTGAACGATTGATTCAGGCGTATGGCCTGGACGATCGGGTGAGCATTACCGGATGGGTGAGCAGCGAGCGTGTTCGGGAGGAACTCCTGGCTGCCCGAGCGCTGGTGTTGCCTAGTTTTGCCGAAGGCCTGCCGGTGGTCATCATGGAAGCAATGGCATTGCGTCGGCCGGTCATCAGCACTTTTGTGGCCGGCATTCCAGAGCTGGTCGTGGCGGGTAAAAATGGCTGGCTGGTGCCGGCAGGCGCGGTGGATGAACTGGTGGCGGCGATGCGGGAGGCATTGACCTTGCCGGACAGCCAGATGGCGGTCATGGGCGAGGCCGCATACGTGCGGGTCACGCAACGGCATGCTATTGCGCGCGAAGCAGCCAAATTGTTGGCATTGTTTCAGGAGTATCAGGAATGATGGCGCTGGCGTGGATCGTTGGTGGTCTGGCAGGGCTGCTGTCGGTGCCGGTATTCGTGCTGTGTTTGCAGGTATTGGCGGCATGGTTGCCTCGACCACGTGTGGTGCTGACAAGGCCAGAGGATTTGCGTGTGGCGATTCTGGTGCCAGCACACAATGAAGCATCAGGCATTGGCGCAACGCTGGCAACCATTTTGCCGCAATTGCAACCGCAGGACAGGATATTGGTGGTGGCGGATAACTGTTCGGATGAGACAGCTTCTGTTGCCCGCGCGGCGGGCGCGGAAGTGGTCGAACGGCAGAATACTTTGCAGCGTGGTAAAGGTTTTGCCCTGGATTTTGGCATGCAAGTGTTGGCACGGCAGGCACCGGATGTGCTGGTGATCGTTGACGCGGATTGTACTGTCAGCAGGGGAGGAATCGGTTGGTTGGTTGCGCGTGCCATGGCGACCGGGCGACCGGTGCAGGCATTGTATTTGATGCGCGCACCAGCAAAATCCGGGTTAAAAATGCGTTTGGCCGAATTTGCCTGGCGGGTGAAAAATCAGGTGCGTCCGACAGGCTTTGCCCGTCTTGGGTTGCCGTGCCCGTTGATGGGAACGGGTATGGCGTTTCCTTGGCCTGTGTTGGCGCAAGTGAGCCTTGCCAATGGGCATTTGGCGGAAGACATGAAGTTGGGTATCGATCTGGCCGCAATGGGCAGCGCTCCTTTGTTCGATGATCGGGTACAGGTCGACAGTCTGTTTCCGACCCAGGCCAGCGCACAGTCTTCGCAGCGTACCCGTTGGGAACACGGGCATTTGGGATTGATGCTGGCTCAGGCGCCACGTTTGTTCTGGCACGGTTTGCGGCAGATGAACCGCAACATGTTGGCAATGGCATTGGATATTGCTGTGCCGCCTTTGGCTTTGCTGGCGGTGTTTTTGTTCGTCAGCTTGCTGTTATCAACAGTCTTGCGCTTCATTGCTGCCCCGGTTTGGCCCTGGTATTTATCGCTGTTCGACGTCATGTTGTTTGGCGGCAGCGTATTGTTGGCCTGGATGGGATGGGGGCGTGAGGTGGTATCATTGTCAAATTTGTTGTACGTGCCATTTTATGTATTGGGGAAGTTGCCCCGGTATGTGGCATTCCTGTTCAAACGGCAGAAACAGTGGGTCAGGACGGAGCGAGATAAACACTGATGGATGATTTTGATCGTGATGTGCATTGTCTGGCCGGGTTGCCTTTTGATGCGGTGACGTTGGAGCAGACGGCGGACCGGGTTCGAGCGGCGGCAAAAAATCAGCAACGTTGTTTTTTTTCGACACCCAACCTGAATTTTTTGATGTTGGCGCAACACGATCCGGCGTTTCGGGAATCGGTGTTGTGCAGCAATCTGGTGATAGCCGATGGCATGCCACTGGTCTGGGTGGCAAAACTGCTGGGGATTCCGATTGCCGAACGGGTGGCAGGGTCGGATTTGTTTGAGGTGTTGCGTCACGATGCAAGCGCTGCGCCGATGAAAGTATATTTTTTTGGCGGCCCGGACGGGATTGCCGAACAGGCCGCGCAGCGATTGAATCAGCAGCATGGCGGTCTGTATTGCGTGGGGTTTTCTTCGCCTGGCTTTGTGTCGGTCGAGGCGATGAGTACGCCCGAGCAGATAGCCGCTATCAATGCCAGCGGGGCGGACTTTTTGGTGGTGTCGTTGGGCGCCAGAAAGGGGCAGGAGTGGATTATGCGCAACCGGGCGCAATTGCAGGTGCCGATCATCAGCCATTTGGGCGCGGTACTGAATTTTGAGGCGCAGACGGTGCGCCGCGCGCCAGTCTGGATGCAACATGCCGGTATGGAATGGTTGTGGCGCATTCGGGAAGAACCGGCGTTGTGGCGCCGTTATGCGCATGATGGTTGGGAATTCGTGCAATGGTTGTCGAACTGTATTTTGCCCCACATGGTGTGGTTGCGCATGCATCAACCTTGCCAAGGCGCAAGCAAAGGCCAACTGCTGCTGCAGCAACAGGGAGACGGTTGTCGGCTGGTGGCGATCGGCGCAATATGTGATCCGGTGATACCGGAAATTCGAGCGGTTTTACGTGAGAGCAGTACCTGTCAAGGCGATGTGACGCTGGATCTGGCTCAGACGAGATATCTTTCTACCGGGTTTTTGGGGCTGTTGTTGCTGCTGGAACAAGCCTTGTCAGCGCAGGGGCGGCAGTTGCGCATGATCGGCATGCACGGGCATCTCGCCAGACTGTTGCGCTGGAGTGGCATATTGTCGGCGTGACTGTCATTAACGTGATCAGCATTAATGTGATGGTTATTAATTTGGCACGTAAGGCGGCAACAGCGGATAAATTTGGCGCAAAAAGTGGCGCAGATTTTTGTCGGTTGTTTCCACGTTCTGCGTCACTGGCATGGTCAACCGTACAATCGCGCCGTCCGTCCGGTTGATGCGGATGGCGTCTTCGAGCAGGGCGAGTTTCATCGAATATTCATTGCCCAAGTCACGCCCTCGCTGGTGAAACCAGTAGTATACGACCTGTTTGTCCAATCCGCGATCGATTAACAGGCGTGTCACATGGATGGTTTTCCCGTTGCTGAGTTTGATGCCGGGGTTGGAGGCAGAGAGAATTTCCCATCCGCCGCCGGGGATGCAGGCTTTGGGCGAATGGGGGACGAAACCGCTGTGTTGCGAAGCGACATACCCAATGTAAACATTGATGTCCTGGTCGTTGCGCTGATAATTGGCTTGCAGATAATCCGTCAGGTGCAGGACACTGTTTTCGTTGTTGAGAAACGGGTAACTGACGCCGTGCCAGCGACCAATGGTCATGGGAAAACTGTCGAAAGTTTGTCGTGTCGGGGTGACTTCCGGGTGTTGTGAATGGGTGATGGCGGCCGCGCTGGCTAGAATGATCAGGAATAATGCCGCGATGATAGGAGTTTTACGGGTAGGCGATGGTGCGGCAGGAATGCCGTTGCTGCCGGTGAGCCGGAATGACAGGGTATTGGCTAATGGTGTGTGGATGTGGCGCAGCAGGTTGAACAGTTTTGCTTCGCCCAGCAGGGTGACGAGGCACAGCATGAATATGAGCCATCCCTC
>JAJYGL010000281.1 GCA_021790625.1 Pseudomonadota bacterium
ATCCTTCCTGCGCTGACCGAAGTGTTCAAACAGCAACTGGCTGTGGCGCGTAAAGCAGGCTAAACGTAAGGAGATTTATCATGGCTGAAAAATTTGATGTCATCGTGGTTGGTGCCGGACCATCCGGTAATGCGGCAGCTTACACGCTGGCCAAATCCGGGCTTAAAGTACTGCAACTGGAACGCGGAGAATATCCGGGTTCAAAAAACGTACAAGGAGCAATTCTGTACGCAGACGCGCTGGAACGCATCATTCCGGATTTTCGCGATGAGGCGCCGCTGGAGCGGCATATCATCGAACAGCGCATGTGGGTGCTGGACGACGCGTCATTTATTGGCGCACATTATCGGTCTGACGATTTCAACAAACCGCCATACAATCGCTACACCATTATTCGCGCACAATTCGACAAATGGTTTTCCGAAAAAGTCCAGCAGGCAGGAGCACTGGTCATCTGTGAAACCACCGTCACAGAATTGCTGATGGATGATAAAAAAGTCGTTGGCGTACAAACCGACCGTATGGGGGGGTCCATTTATGCAGACGTCGTCATTCTAGCCGACGGGGTCAATTCACTGCTGGCCAAAAAAGCGGGATTCCATGCCGAAATTGACCCCGCCAATGTCGCGCTGGCAGTCAAAGAAATTCATTTCATGCCACAGGAAACCATTGAAGCGCGCTTCAACCTGCAAGGAGAAGCCGGTGTCGTGATTGAAATGGCAGGAAAGATCACCCGTGGCATGATGGGGACAGGTTTTTTGTACACCAACAAAGAATCCCTGACTGTTGGCGTTGGTTGCATGCTGTCTGATTTCAAAACCCAAAAAATCACCCCCTATCAGTTGCTGGAAGACATGAAAGCACACCCGTCGATTGCCCCCCTGCTGGAAGGCGGAGAAATGAAAGAATACACCGCGCACCTGATTCCGGAAGGCGGATACAAAGCGATTCCCAAACTCTATGGCGAGGGCTGGATGATTGCCGGGGACGCGGCCATGCTGGTAAACGCCATGCACCGGGAAGGATCCAATCTGGCGATGACCTCCGGCTGTTTCGCGGCGGAAACCATCATCGAACTGATAAATGAACAAAAACCCTGCTCGGCCAAAAATCTGGCACGGTATCAACAGAAGCTCAACGATTCTTTTGTGATGAAGGACCTGAAAAAATACCAGAACATGCCGGGAATTTTTCACGCCAACTCACAATTTTTCACCGCTTACCCGGAAATGCTCAATCAAGCAGCCCATCGCATGCTAAAGGTCGATGGTATCGACAAAAAGAGTAAGGAAAAAGCCATTCTGGCCGACTTTCGGCAACGTCGCTCATTGTTTGGCCTGATGAGTGACGCATTCAAATTGTGGAGGGCATTCGAATGAGCCTCAAAATCGAAGAAAAGCTGTTTCAAAACCGTTACCGTGTCGATGCCGGACGGCCGCACATCCAGATACGCGACGAAGAAATCTGCGCCACGCAATGCCAAACCAGGCAATGCACAGTCTGTTGCCCAGCCGGATGTTACACCATGGAAGGCAACGGTCGTATTGTGCTGATTACCGATGGCTGTCTGGAATGCGGAACTTGCCGCATCATCTGCAATGATCACTACAATGTCACTTGGGAGTATCCGCGTGGCGGCTATGGTGTCCTGTTCAAATTCGGTTGAACACTTTGGTTGGACACTGCCGAAAAGAAAGCCGGCCCCAGTATGCGGCTTGCCTGCCAGACATTGGTGCTGGGTGATGCCACCATCAAACCCGGCTACTGAGATTGGCCATTTTTATTCCCATTTTACTATCCATACAGGAACATCATCATGCCAAAACCAATCAAACACGTGTTTGTCTGCTCGCAATCACGCCCGGAAGGCCATCCGCGCGGTTCCTGCGCCAGCAAAGGAAGTAGCGAGGTCTTGCAAACATTCTGGCGCGAATTACAACAACACAACGCCTACGACCGCGTTGCCGTCACCTACTCCGGATGCTTGGGTCCCTGCGATGGCGGCGTGAATGTCCTGGTCTACCCAGAAGGGGTACTGTATCAACAAGTCACCGCAAAAGATGTGAAAGAAATTTTCGACTCACATCTGATGGGTGACCAGATTGTCAGCCGTCTGTGCGCACCAGCGAGTGCGTGGTAGCAATTGCTCACAGCAAATCTTCCGGGAATGCAATGTAACGACCCGGTTCAAGCAACAGCGGAACATGAACCCAATGCAGAGTTTTGTTAGCCAGAAGGTTTATGTTGGCGGCGAGCAGAGCCGATGCAACAAAGGTCGTGCAATAGAAGGCGTTGTCATTTTGACGGTAATCGATGGCAAATGGGGTGCGTACCCGCGCGTGATGATCACAGAAGGTGACCACTTGCTTCCGCTGCCAGAAATTCAGTTCGAGCGGCATGGCATAATACTGTTGACAGCGTACCGGTGCTGTGAAGTAATGCCACGCAACGCGACGCACCCCGGATGGTTGTGAGTCGCCATCCTTGCCGGGTTCGCCCTTGGCCGGCGCGCTTTCATAAACGGCATCGCCAATAATGATGCCGCAGTGAGTCCAAGGGCTATTTCTGACATTGCGCGTTATGCGTGCTTCGATGCCATAGCCTGCGCGCAGCACGATGGACAGCGAATCGACATCACGTGTTGGTAACAACGAGCCATTTGTTGTTTGCATAAACTGTCTTGATATCAAACTGCTCATCCGAACCGTCGTTGTAGTAGACCTTCAATTTAACGTGCGCCATTTTGAGATGGGAATTTTCATTGGTATAGGTATTCGTTTGCTCGACTTTCATTGATTTAATGCCACCTTTGCTTTTGATGCGTGTCGTGATGGCTTCGAGCAGCGAATCGGCCTTGTGCTCGGACTCGGCAAAATTTGATGCGGATGCCGTTGCGGTCTTACCCCAGTACAGGATTCGATTCAGGTCTTTGATGTCTCCTGTGGCCAAATCCTGCAAGTATTCTTTTGCAACGTTAGCCGGACCTTCATCAAGAAAGCCACACGCCGAGGTGCTTAACGCAATGGCAATGGCAATCATGGTGCGAAACGGTGTCTTCATGTAAAACCACCCAAATATTTTCTATTGCATCAATTATAAATCAAACAAAAATTAATAACAATAGAAATTGATTATTACTAATTATAAAAATTAGAAATCGATGGGGTCACATATCTTCAGACTGATATCTTCAGACTGATGGATATTTAGTCGGGGATGGCGTGCGCCAACACCCAGTCAATACCATTGAATGGCCATTCATGGCGATGCTCGACGCCCTGCCGGTCTGCGGGGTGGGGCTTTAAACGGCTGGGGATAGAGGGTTAATTTGAATTAATTATATTTCTTGCATTGAATTTTTTTCACTAAATCATAATTGGTCGATACGAATCATGCAATTGATATGCACAATAATTACAAGTGGTCGTCGTTTTAAAAAAAACCAAACACAGATTCTCCGACGCTTGTTTTTGGATTATCGATAATCCATAATGCGCACATTCATTCGCTCCCAACCCATTTCATCATGTGGATTGTCAAACTGGCTCTGCACCGTCCGTATACCTTTCTGGTCATGGCGTTGCTCA
>JAJYGL010000108.1 GCA_021790625.1 Pseudomonadota bacterium
GCAGTATGGGCGCCAAATGCCGCCAACATCTCGGTGATTGGTGATTTTAATCATTGGGATGCAACAATCAATGCGCTGAATTTGCGTGACGATGAATCAGGAATTTGGGAAGGATTTATCGCGGATGTCACTGTCGGCGCAATCTACAAATACCGTATTGTTTCTCACGATGGAAAAATAGCCGATAAGGGTGACCCATTTGCGTTCTCTTGCGAAATGCCACCATTAACGGCTTCTCGTGTCTGGGAACTGGATTATGCTTGGAATGATGCGACCTGGATGGCGCAACGTGGAGAGAAAAACCAGTTGAACGCGCCTTTGTCCATTTACGAAATGCACATTGGTTCCTGGCGACGCGTTCCTGAAGAAAATAATCGTTCCCTCACTTACCGTGAGATGGTGGAATGGCTGCCACATTACCTGACAGAATTAAATTTCACTCACGTCGAATTCATGCCGGTGACAGAGCACCCATTTTATGGTTCATGGGGTTACGAAACCGTTGGCTATTTTGCGCCGACGGCACGTTACGGCACGCCGGAGGATTTCATGTTTCTCGTGGATGCCTTGCACCAGCAGGGCATCGGCGTGATTCTGGACTGGGTGCCGGCACACTTTCCTGCCGATGCGCATGGCCTCGGTCATTTTGATGGGACCTATCTGTACGAACACGCTGATCCACGCCAGGGCTTCCAACCGGACTGGCATAGTTCGCTGTTCAATTTTGGCCGAAATGAAGTTCGTGCATTTCTGACCAGCAGCGCCCTATTCTGGCTTGATAAATACCATATTGATGGACTGCGTGTGGACGCAGTGGCATCAATGCTTTACCTGGATTATGGGCGCAAGGAAGGTGAATGGATTCCCAATCGCCATGGGGGCAGGGAAAATCTGGATGCGATTACTTTTCTTCGCGACCTGAATGTAGCCGTCTATCGTGACTATCCCGATACCCAGACTTTCGCAGAAGAGTCAACTTCTTGGCCGATGGTCTCTCATCCGGTCTATGTGGGCGGATTGGGGTTTGGCCTGAAGTGGAATATGGGTTGGATGCATGACACCTTGGGGTATTTTTCTTTAAATCCAATTTACCGGAAATACCACCATGCACAACTCATTTTTAGCATCTGGTATGCCTTCTCGGAAAATTTCGTGTTGCCCTTTTCACACGATGAAGTGGTCTATGGCAAAGGTTCGCTGATTGGAAAAATGCCGGGCGACGAATGGCAGCAGTTCGCCAACCTGCGCTTATTGTATGGTTATATGTGGGGACATCCTGGCAAGAAGCTGTTGTTCATGGGTTGCGAGTTCGGGCAAAAAAATGAGTGGCAGCACGATCAAAGTCTAGACTGGGGGGTAATGCAAGCGCCCCTTCATGCCGGATTACGGCGCTGGGTCGAGGATCTCAACCGTTTATATCGCAACGAACGGGCACTCTATCAACAAGACTTCAGCCCCGACGGTTTTCGATGGATGGACTGTAACGATGCGGAAAAGAGCGTATTGAGTTTTGTACGCCGCGGCCACCACCCAGACGATACGATATTAGTGGTGTGTAATTTTACGCCAATCGTGCGCGTAAATTATCTGGTCGGCGTGCCATGCGGTGGTTACTGGCATGAAGTACTTAACAGCGATGCCCATGTCTACGGGGGCAGCGGAGCAGGAAATTTCGGTGGCGTCGAAGCGGCCCCTGTCACCATCGGCGGAATATACCATTCGTTGGTACTCCTTCTCCCGCCACTTGGCGTCTTGTTCTTCAAGCCGGGAGCGTGTCATGACAAGCATACAAACACCCGATAGCAGACAGCGCGTAGCAATCGAAAATGTACAGCCGCAAGTAAATGCCGGACGATTTCCGATCAAGCGTGTCATAGATCAAAGCGTGGATGTGGAGGCTGATGTTTTTACTGATGGGAGTGATGCGCTGGCTTGTGTGTTACGCTATCGGCACGAGTCAGAAACAGAATGGCACGAAGTGCCCATGGTGCCGCTTGTCGATGATCGTTGGAGCGCCTCGTTTCAGGTCACCGAACTTGGTCGGTATGTCTACACCATTACGGCTTGGGTTGATCATTTTCTTTCCTGGCGGCATGAATTTGAGCGCCGCAATGATGCCCAGGACATTGCCATGGCACTTCAGGGCGGTGCGATGCTGGTGGTCGCGGCGGCAGCGCGTGCCGTCGATGATAATCAGTTGCAACTCCAGCAACTTGCTGAAGCGTTGCGTTTAGCCAAACCAGAGGCTGGAAGCGCACTGGCACTTTCCGAGACCTTGTTAAGCTTGATGTGCCGCTATACTGATCGCAGTTTAGCCACGAATTACCCCATTATACTCACCTTGTGGGTAGAGCCGAAAAAAGCACAATACAGTACATGGTACGAATTTTTCCCTCGCTCCTGCGTCAGCGATGGTATGCATTATGGCACATTCGCTGAATGCGAGAAGCGATTGCCTTATGTGGCGGAAATGGGTTTCGATGTGGTGTATTTACCTCCCATCCATCCGATTGGCCTGACTAAACGCAAAGGGCCGAATAATGTGTTGCTGGCAAGCGGAACCGATGTAGGTAGTCCGTGGGCCATCGGCACGTCAGATGGCGGTCATAAATCGACTCATCCGCTACTCGGTACGCTGGACGATTTTCACCGCTTGGTGGCAAAAGCGAGTGAGTTGGGTATGGATATCGCGCTGGACATCGCCTTCCAGTGTTCTCCGGATCATCCTTATGTGCATGATCATCCGGAATGGTTCCACCATCGACCCGATGGCAGTATCCAGTACGCCGAGAATCCGCCAAAGAAATATGAAGACATTTATCCGTTCGATTTTGAAAATGACGCATGGCATGAGTTATGGCAGGAACTGCTGGGGGTGTTTCTGTTCTGGATTCAGCAGGGGGTAAGCATATTTCGTGTCGACAACCCTCACTCCAAACCGTTTCCTTTCTGGGAATGGCTCATTGGCGAGGTGAAGCGCGCGCACCCCCAGATCATTTTTCTGGCGGAAGCCTTCACCCGTCCCAAAATTATTTACTATCTCGCCAAGATTGGCTTCAGCCAATCCTACAATTATTTTCCATGGCGCAACACGAAAAGCGAACTCGAGACATATTTTACCGAACTCACGCAAACTGAAGTGCGCGAGTATTTTCGCCCTAATCTGTGGCCGAATACACCCGACATTCTCTCCGAATATTTGCAGTTTGGTGGTCGCCCTGCGTTTATGATTCGCCTCGTACTGGCAGCCACCCTGGGAGCAAATTATGGTATCTACGGGCCGGCTTACGAGTTGATGGAAGCGACTCCTCGCGAAGTTGGTGGAGAAGAATACCTCAATTCCGAGAAATACGAAGTGCGCAACTGGGAACTTGACCGCGCAGACAGTCTGAAGGATTTTATCACTCGTGTGAATCATATCCGTCGAGAAAGTCCAGCATTGCAACAGGATCATCGACTGCACTTCTTTGAAGTGGACAATGACTTGCTGTTTTGCTACGCAAAAACCGTGCCGGATAACGCCGAAATCATCCTAGTCGTCGCCAATCTGGATCCACATCATACCCAGTCCGGTTGGGTCACATTGCCGCTGGATAAGCTTGGTCTGGATAAATATCAATCGTATCAGGTACAGGATTTACTGACGGACGCTCGTTTTTTGTGGAATGGTGCGCGCAACTACGTTGAAATCAACCCCAAGGTGGCGCCCGCACATATTTTTAAACTGCATCGGCGAATCCGTACCGAACACGACTTCGACTACTATCTGTAAAAAAATGCCATGAACAAAAAAACCAACAAGAAAAAAAATCCGCCCGCGGATAATACACTTTGGATGGAAGATCCTCTCTGGTATAAAGATGCTGTCATTTACGAACTGCACATCAAGGCTTTTTTTGACAGTAATAACAATGGCTCCGGAGATTTCACGGGTTTAATTCAGAAGCTCGATTATCTCCAGGATTTAGGGGTAAATACACTCTGGTTGTTACCCTTTTACCCTTCACCGATGCGTGACGACGGTTATGACATTGTTGACTACCGCGCTATCCATCCCATGTACGGTACGATGACCGATTTTAAGCGGTTCATGAAGGAAGCGCACCGACGCGATCTCAAAGTCATCACGGAACTGGTCATCAATCACACCTCCGATCAGCATCCCTGGTTCCAGGCTGCGCGCCAGGCTCCTGCGGGCTCGAACAAGCGTAATTTTTACGTATGGAGTGATACCGACAAAAAGTTTCCCCAGACACGTATTATTTTCACGGATACCGAGAAATCCAACTGGACGTGGGACGAGAAAGCGCATGCTTATTACTGGCATCGCTTCTTCTACCATCAACCAGACCTCAATTTCAACAATCCAATGGTAGTGAAAGCCGTCATCAAAGTGCTGCGTTTCTGGTTAGATCTGGGCGTGGATGGCTTGCGTCTGGATGCGATTCCCTATCTATGCGTGCGTGATGGCACTCAAAACGAAAATCTGCCGGAAACGCACGCTGTCATCAAGCAAATGCGTGCGGTGCTGGATGCGGATTACCCGCATCGTATTTTCCTCGCTGAAGTCAATCAGTGGCCGGAAGATGTCCGCGACTACTTCAGCGACGGTGATGAATGCCATATGGCCTACCATTTTCCACTCATGCCGAGGATGTTCATGGCCATCGCGCAGGAAGATCGCCATCCTATCATCGATATCATGCGGCAAACCCCAGATATTCCAGACACCTGTCAATGGGCTATTTTTCTGCGTAATCACGACGAACTTACCTTGGAGATGGTTACTGATAAAGAACGTGACTATATGTATCAGATGTATGTTGGCGACTCGCTCGCGCGAGTAAACGTCGGCATTCGGCGCCGATTGGCGCCTCTGATGGACAATGAAATCGATAAAATCAAGCTGATGAACAATTTGCTGTTGTCTATGCCAGGCTCACCCAGCATCTATTATGGCGACGAGATTGGCATGGGAGACAATTTCTTTTTGGGCGATCGTAATGCTGTACGTACGCCGATGCAATGGAGTCCAGACCGTAATGGCGGTTTCTCTTACGCAGATCCACAGCAACTGTACCTGCCGCCTATCATGGATCTGGAGTATGGTTATGGGACAGTCAATGTGGAGGTACAGTTACGTGAACGTGGCTCACTTTTGAATTGGATGCGGCGCACGCTAGCGTTACGCAAAAAACATCACGCATTTGGGCGCGGAAAACTGGTTTTCTTGCATCCAGGAAACCGTAAGATACTTGCTTATTTCAGGCAATATGAAAATGACATTATCTTATGCGTGACTAACCTGTCGCATACCGCACAAGCGGTCGAACTCGATCTTTCTGCTTACAAGGGATACGTGCCAGTAGAACTGATGGGGCGCGCAGCTTTCCCACCCATTGGCGAATTGCCTTATCTTTTCACGCTGCCAGCTTACAATTACTATTGGTTTCTGCTAACCAGTAATGAAGAGGTTCCAGCATGGCATGAGGAACACTTGCTACCCGTAAACTTACTGACGCTGGTGTTATTCGACGGTTGGCATAGCTTCTTTCGTGAACGGGTTGTTCCTTGGCGCAAGTCCATGGCGGATGAGGTTCGCGCTCAGCTCGAAGAAAATGCATTACCGCAATTTGTTGCGGCGCAACGCTGGTATGGCGCCAAAGGCGAGGTGGTGCATCGGGTAACGATTAGCGATTATGCCGAGTGGAAAAATGCGGAGGATAAATGGCTGGTGGCCTTGTTTCATGTTGAAGGTGCAGACGGAGAGTCAGAGACCTATTTTATTCCCCTTACATTGGCATGGGAAATTGGCGACGAGGAGCGCCTGCTTGCCATAACGCCTACTACCATAGCGAAAGTGCGTCAACAGGCGCGAGTTGGAATCCTGGGCGATGCGTTTGCTGACGTGGCGTTTTGCAGAACACTGATACAAGCCATCGGTGCGCATCAGACACTACCTTGCGAGCAAGGTATCATCAACTTTTCCCCCACCAATGCTTTCGCTGCACTCGCCAGCGAGGCATTTGTCAATCTGTCAGTTCGACCGCCAAACACACAGGGTAGCAATACCGCTGCCGTGTTGGGTAATGAATTGTTTTTAAAAGGCTATCGGCACCTGCAATCCGGAATGCAACCAGAATTCGAGATGGGTCGTTTTTTAACCGACGTGGCAAAATTTCCCAATACGGTACCGTTGCTCGGCGTAGTCGAGTATCAAGGCAATGACGGCAACAACATGGCACTTGCATTGTTACAGCGTTATGTCGAAAATCAGGGTGATTGCTGGCAATATACACTGGATTACCTGGGGCGTTTCCTGGAAGACAGCCGAACAGCAGTCGTGCCGCCAGAACCTACGGCGCAAGCGCATAGCGCTTATCTGATTTTGATGTCCACGCTGGGTCAGCGTACTGGCGAACTCCACAACGCATTAGGTAAGGCAACAGGGAGTTCAGCCTTCGATCCCGAACCGATTACCGACACAGATGTTGCGAATTGGATACTGCACGTGCAAGCAGAAGCGACAGCGACGCTGAATCTGCTTGAACAACGCGAGCAAGCGCTTGATGAAACGGTTCGCGAGACAGCGAAATTGTTACTCGCGCAACGCAAGGCACTTGTGGACCGACTCCAAACATGTGTTTCCGGGCCGTTGGACGGAGCCAAAACACGTTACCACGGCGATCTTCATCTGGGACAAGTGCTGCTCTCACAGAATGATTTTTTATTCATCGATTTTGAGGGTGAACCGGCACGCCCGCTCACCGAGCGCCGCCACAAGCACTCGCCCTTGAGGGATGTGGCCGGTATGCTGCGATCGTTCAACTATGCCACCCACGCAGCACTTTTGCACATGAATGGCGATCAACCCAAAGATTTCGCAAATTTTGAACGATTACTACACGAATGGGAAATGGAAGTTGGCCGTGTTTTCCTCGCAGCCTATGATGCAGCGGTGCGTCGTTCAGATCTGCCTGCCACGCAAGCCTCATCGCATGGCTTACTCGACCTGTTCCTGCTGGAAAAGGCGCTTTACGAGGTGCGCTATGAACTGAATCACCGCCCGGATTGGGTGGTGATTCCGCTGCGAGGCATCTTGATACTATTGCAACCACCAGTCTGACGAAATGCAGAATGTACAACGTAAATTGACGTGTTAGTCCGATGCGCAATTTTCTTAATGGCTTGTTAATGGCTTGTTAATGTCTTGTTAATGTCTTGTTAATGGCTTGTTGCGTTCAATGTGAATCATTGAGACAAACAAAGGGCTTAAAATGATCAATCCAATCACAGCAGTATGGCCCGGACGGCCCTACCCACGCGGCGCTCACTGGGATGGGGAAGGGGTGAATTTTGCTATTTTTTCCGAGTTTGCCGAAAAAATCGAGTTGTGCTTATTCGATATTAAAGGACAGAATGAAGTACAGCGCATAGAACTGAAAGAACGTACCGACTTGGTCTGGCACTGTTATCTGCCAGAGATCCGTCCGGGGGCACTCTATGGTTATCGTGTGTACGGACCCTATCGGCCGCAAGATGGGCATCGTTTTAATCCAAATAAATTACTGATAGATCCTTACGCGATGGATATCGTGGGAACGCTGAACTGGGATGATAGCCATTTTGGTTATCGTATAAATAGCAAGGACGCAGATCTTTCCTTTGGTCGTCGTGACAACGCCAGCGTTATGCCCAAGTGCCAGGTTGTCGATCAAGCCTTTGCGTGGGGGAATGATCATTCTCCTGATATTCACTGGCAAGATATGGTGATTTATGAAATGCATGTCAAAGGATTTACGATGCAGCATCCTGACATCCCATCCCGGTTTCGTGGCACTTATGCCGGATTAACGATGGCACCGGCCATCGAATACCTTAAGCGTTTGGGCGTGACAACAGTTGAACTGATGCCTGTGCATGCTTTCCTTGACGAGCGTTATCTGGTCGACCGTGGGTTGCGTAATTACTGGGGATACAACTCGATTGGTTTCATGGCGCCCGATTCGCGTTACTCGGCAAGCGGCCAAATCAGCGAATTTAAAACCATGGTAAAAACCCTCCATAAAGCCGGGATTGAGGTCATTCTGGATGTGGTCTACAACCACACCGCCGAAGGCAATCATCTCGGTCCGACACTGTCTTTCCGTGGTATTGACAATGCTTCTTACTATCGCTTGGTCGATGGTGATTCACGCTATTACATGGATTACACGGGTTGTGGCAATACCCTTAACATGCAAAACCCAAGCGTACTCCAATTAATCATGGACAGCCTGCGTTATTGGGTACAGGAAATGCATGTAGATGGCTTCCGTTTTGATCTGGCTTCTGCGTTGGCAAGAGAATTGCACGAAGTAAACCAGCTGAGTACTTTTTTCAATACCATCCGGCAAGATCCTGCATTGAGTACCATTAAACTGATTGCCGAGCCTTGGGATCTGGGCGAAGGTGGTTATCAAGTCGGCCAGTTCCCATTGGGTTGGGCGGAATGGAATGACAAGTATCGCGATACGATCCGCTCGTATTGGAAAGGTGATGGCGGTCTGCTCGGGGAATTCGCGCAAAGATTGACTGGATCCAGCGACCTTTACGAACGTAGTGGACGCAAGCCGCACGCCAGCATCAATTTCATCGATGCACACGATGGATTTAACTTGCATGATTTGGTGACTTACAATGATAAGCACAACGAGGCCAACAAAGAAGACAAACCAAGCGGTACAGATAATAACCGTTCCTGGAACTGCGGCGTCGAAGGAGAAACCGATGACCCGGCCATCAATACGTTACGCGCTCAGCAGAAACGCAATTTTCTTGCTACGTTGTTGTTTTCACAGGGCGTCCCCATGCTGCTTGCAGGCGACGAGATGGGCCGAACCCAACAAGGCAACAACAATGCCTATTGTCAGGACAACCCAATAAGTTGGCACTCTTGGAAGTTGCAACCACAGGATCAGGATTTGCTTGCCTTCACCCAACGCGTTATCAGTTTACGCAACGAGCATTTCTTGTTCCGACGACGTGACTTCTTTCAGGGGCGACCTATTCGTGGAAGCGAAGTAAAAGACATCAGATGGCTCAATCCGGATGGATCGGAAACGAGTGACGAAGTCTGGGGTCAGGCTTTTTCGCATTGCCTTGGCATGCAACTTTCCGGTAGTGGCCTGCTTGAAACGGATGAGCGCGGACAACGTTTAACGGATGATAACCTGCTGTTGCTGATAAATGCACATTATGATGACATTGCCTTCACATTGCCAGATGCAGATGGACATCATGACTGGGATGTCTTGCTCGACACCCTTGATGCTCGCGGCACACCCGACATTCCCCGCTATAAAGCCGGACAAAATTACCCTGTGCACGGGCGGACACTCGTGTTATTAAAACAAGGGAATGTATCTTGAAGCAATCACACGACATGCCTTTTGGAACATGTATTTTACCGAATGGCAGCATACGTTTTCGCTTGTGGGCGCCTGCAGCGAAGCAAGTTGAGCTACAACTGGAAAAGAATGCCAACAAAGAAATCATCTTGCCGATGCACCCGCTTGCAGACGGCTGGTTCCAGATCGAGATTTCACCATTGCAGGCGACAGTTGGAACGCAATACCATTACCGAGTGGATGGCGGACTTGACGTGCCCGATCCCGCATCACGCGCAAACCCCCATGATGTCCACGGGCCCAGCCAAGTTGTCGATGCGACCGCTTTTATGTGGCAGGACGATGCTTGGCCGGGTCGCCCTTGGCATGAAGCGATCATCTATGAGTTGCATATAGGCACATTTACGACCGAGGGGACCTACGCTGCTGCCATGCAACGTCTCGACTACTTGGTCGAATTAGGCTTCACCGCCATTGAGTTGATGCCAGTAGCTGATTTTTCAGGTACGCGCAACTGGGGTTACGACGGTGTGTTGCTGTTTGCACCCGACAGCAATTATGGCGCGCCAGAAGAACTGAAGGCGCTGGTGCAGGCGGCGCATGCTCGTGGCTTGATGATGTTGCTTGATGTGGTGTACAACCACTTTGGGCCAGATGGCAATTATCTCCATATCTATGCGCCGCAATTCTTTAGCAAACACCATCACACGCCGTGGGGAGCTGCCATTAATTTTGATGGGGAAAATAGCCGCGTCGTGCGCGATTTTTTTATTCACAATGCATTGTACTGGCTTGAGGAATATCATTTCGATGGATTACGGTTGGATGCTGTGCATGCGATTGTCGATGACAGTTGCCCACATATTCTGGAAGAACTGGTGACAGCAGTACATGCTGGGCCAGGACGTACCCGGCATGTCCACTTGGTATTGGAGAATGATAACAATGCCGCTCACTATATGAAGCAAGGGGGTTTCACTGCCCAATGGAACGACGATGTTCACCATGCCCTGCATGTCCTGCTGACTGGCGAACATGACGGCTACTATGCTGATTATGCTGATCAGCCAACACACCAACTGGCGCGTTGTTTGGCTGAGGGGTTTGCCTTTCAGGGTGAACCGTCACCATTTCGCGCTGGTCAACGGCGAGGAGAACCAAGCGGGCATTTGCCGCCCAGTGCTTTCATCAATTTTACTCAGTCACACGACCAGATTGGTAACCGCGCCTACGGCGAGCGTATTGCTATGCTTGCCCCACAAAAGCCCTTACAAATTGCGTTGGCTGTGTTGCTGCTGGCGCCATCGCCCCCCATGCTGTTTATGGGCGAGGAATTTGCTGCGGCAACGCCATTCCAGTTTTTCTGCGATTTTCAGGGGGAGTTGGCCGATGCAGTCACTGAGGGGCGGCGACGCGAATTCGCCGGTTTCAGCCGATTCGCAGACCCCGCTGCACGGGTAGGCATTCCGGACCCTAACGACCCGACTACTTTTGAACGATGCAAACTCAATTGGGATTGTCTCAACGAGCCACAACACAAGGTTTGGCTTGAGTATTACCGGCACCTACTGATGCTGCGGCACACACAGGTGATACCACGTTTACAAGACATGCGTGGTGGCGCCCAATTCGAATTGGTCGGTATATCAGGTCTGGTCGTGCGCTGGCGTTTGGGTGAAGGTTCTCATCTGACATTGTTGGCTAATCTGGGCAATGTTCAGGTCGAAGGCGCTCTGAGTCGTGCCGGCACACCATTTTATTTAAGCCAGATTGGACTTTCAGAATCCCTTGCCATCGGATGTATACCACCTTGGTCTGCAGCCTGGTTCATTGAGGAAGCGCAAACGTGAAGCGCAATGATACGCTCGCACAGCTTGCCGCTTTGTACGGCATCGCGTCTGAATATGACGATGCACAGGGCAATACCCACCTTACCGAAGAGGCCACCCAACGCGCTTTGCTCATTGCGATGGGAGTGGGGTTGGACGGTGATTTGTCTGTTATTCTGGCCGAGCACGAGGCGCGGCCATGGCGTAGCCTATTGCCGCCAGTAATGGTGGTACGTGCAGCAGATAATGGGGTTTTTGTGCCGGTTTCATTTCCCTCTGGACACGGAAGGGATGCTTACCAATGGCGATTGACGCGAGAAGACGGTAGCCGTGAGGAAGGGGAATTTCGGCCATCTGACCTGGAACTGGCAGGCAGCCATCAGATCGATGGCGAGCAGTATGATCGTGGCTTGCTACGGTTACCAACCTGTCCAGGGCTCGGTTATCACCAACTGACAGTGCGCACACCAGACAACGTGGAAACCAGTATGACGCTGATTGTGGCGCCAACCACCAGCTACCAGCCTGAGGCGCTTGCCGATGGAGGGCGAATTTACGGGGCTGCCCTGCAACTTTATGGCGTGCGTTCACGACGCAACTGGGGAATTGGCGATTTTACTGACTTGCGTTTCATCATCGAGCTGGCCAGTGAGTCAGGCATGGATATTATTGGTCTCAATCCACTGCATGCTTTGTTCCCCAACAATCCCACCCATGCCAGCCCATACAGTCCATCTAGTCGTCTGTTTCTCAATATTTTGTACCTGGACGTCGAAGCGGTAGCGGATTTTACCGAATGTGATGAAGCCCGTGCCTTGGTTGCGGATGACATGTTTCAGGCACGCTTGCGTGCGTTACGCTCGGAAATCTTGGTGGACTACCCCCAAATCATGCTGGCCAAGAAGATGGTACTCTTGCGCCTGTACCAACATTTTCGAGAACGGCATCTCAAAGAGAACAGCGAACGTGGACAACAGTTCCGTGCTTTTCAGTCAAGCAGGTTGGAAAGCCTGCGACGCCATGCGCTGTTCGAAGCCTTGCAAACACATTTTCAGGAGCAGGACACCAGTATACGGGATTGGTCGGGATGGCCGCATGCCTACCGCGACCACACATCGCAAGAGGTAGCCGCTTTTACGCAGGATCATTTGGAACAAATTGAGTATTACGAATATCTGCAGTGGCAGGCAAACCTACAACTCGATGCAGCCAGCAAAACCTCGCTGGCGTTTGGCTTGGGTGTCGGCTTATATGGCGATCTGGCTGTCGGAGTGAATCGCGGCGGCGCCGAAGTGTGGTCCAATCAGGACGACTATGCGCTTAGCGCCAGCATTGGCACCCCCTCTGATGAGTCCAACCAAAACGGACAAGATTGGGGCTCGCCGCCATGGATACCTGAACGCTTACGTGCAGCAGCCTATGCCCCCTTTATTGCAATGCTGCGCGCTAACATGCTTCACATGGGAGCATTGCGCATCGACCATGTAATGGGACTGATGCGGCTGTTTTGGATTCCGCACGACAAGGTTGTCGTGGCGGGTACCTACGTGAATTATCCGTTCGATGACCTGCTCGGTATTTTGCTGCTTGAAGGGTGGCGTAACCGTTGTGTGGTTATTGGTGAGGATCTGGGTAACGTACCTGATACGTTACGCGAACAACTTCAATCTGTCGGCATATTGTCGTCTCGTTTACTGTTTTTTTCGCGCGATGAGCAAGATGGTTTTTTACCGCCTGCCGACTATCCCGCGCAGTCTCTGGTGACAGTAACCACACACGACTTGCCCACTCTCTACGGTTTTTGGCATGGGCAGGATATTGACATGCGCACAAGGCTAGGACTACTGCCCGACCAAAACATGCATCAGGAACAAGTGCTTGCTCGCGTGCATGACCGCGCTGCGTTGCTCATGGCCCTTGAACGCGAAGGACTGCTGGATGAGGGGGGCAGCTTGCATCCGGTCGCCAATCCGGATCTATCGCCGGAATTGGTGGGCGCCGTACACCGCTTTCTGGCCAGAACACCGGCGCAAGTGATGATGATCTGGCTTGAGGATGTTTTTGGCCAGATAGATCAGGTTAATCTACCCGGCACCAAGCGTGATACCTATCCAAATTGGCGACGCCGCTTGACTGTCAATCTGGAAGAATGGCGTGACGATTTACGGTTGAAGCGCATTATCAAGATCATTGCTGACGAACGACCTGTCACCGGGAAAAAGCTGCCAGAACAGGCTATTCCACCACAAACGCTCAGCCCACGCATTCCATTGGCCACCTATCGTCTGCAATTCAACCGTGATTTCACCTTTAATCAGGCGCGCGAAATTGTGCCCTACTTGAGCGCGCTGGGTATCTCACACCTGTATGCATCACCCTATCTCAAGGCTCGACCAGGCAGCCTGCACGGCTACGACATCATTGATCACAACAAGCTGAATCCCGAGATTGGCACATACCAGGAGTTTGAGTTGCTTTGCGCAACGCTCGCTGAATATGGCATGGGGCAAGTACTTGATATCGTGCCTAATCATATGGGTGTGCACGGTGAGGATAATGCCTGGTGGTTGGATGTTTTGGAAAACGGTCAGGCATCCATTTATGCCGGATTCTTCGATATTGACTGGACCCCGATAAAGGCCGAATTGCGTGGCAAGGTATTATTGCCGGTATTGGCCAACCATTATGGCGCGGTACTGGAGAAGGCCGAATTGCAATTGCGTTTTGATATGCGTCGTGGCGAATTTAGCATTGATTACAATGAGAACCGTTTTCCAGTAGATCCAACCGAATATCCGCATATCCTGGCGTATCGTATCGATACTTTGCGTACGCTGTTGGGACAAGATAACCCGTTGTTGATGGAATACCAGAGCCTGATCACTGCGTTACAAAATCTTCCTTCCCGCAATAACGGCTTGCTTGAGCGTCAGGTTGAACGCAGACGCGACAAGGAAGTGCATAAACATCATCTTGCTGACTTGGTTAAAGCTTCTTCGGACATCGCTTGGTTTATTGAAGAAAACCTGCAGTTTTTCAACGGCACAGAAGGGAAGTCTTCTGATTTCGACCAACTCCATCATTTGATTGAAGCACAAGCTTACCGGTTGGCATTCTGGCAAGTGGCTTCGGACGAAATTAATTACCGGCGATTTTTCGATATCAATGATCTTGCCGGGCTACGCATGGAAAACGATGAGGTTTTCGATGCAACCCATCAGTTATTACTGAGGTTAATTCAGGAAGGCAAACTGGATGGCCTACGTCTGGACCATCCGGACGGGTTGTATGATCCAGAGGCCTATTTTCGCAAGCTGGTTGAACAATGCAGACTCGTCGGCCGCGCGCCTTATTTGATCGTAGAAAAAATCCTGGCATCCCATGAAGATTTGCGTGCCAACTGGCCTGTGCATGGCACAACAGGCTACGAATTTACCCACTTGGTCAATGGGTTATTTGTGGTGACTGGTGCTGCCAGGCACATGAAACGCCTTTATGATCACTTCATTGGAGAAAAGATAAACTTTGGCGATCTGCTCTACGATTCCAAGAAACTTGTCATCAAAACGGCGCTGTCCGGTGAGCTCAACGTATTGGCTAACCTCCTTTCTAAAATCGCTGAAGCCGACCGTCATACCTGTGATTACACATTAAACGGATTGCGTACAGCATTGGCCGAAATCGTTGCATGTTTCCCGGTTTATCGTGGTTACATCAGCGCCCGCGAAGTTGTGGCAGAAGATCTTCTGAATGTCGAACAAGCCGTCGTAGAGGCTAAACGCAGAAGCAAAGCAGCAGATGCCAGTATCTTTGATTTTTTACATGATGTCCTAACACTTGTCGCGGCTGAAGGGAAATCGCCCGCATATGCTGATCAAGTACGCGCATTTGCCATGAAATTCCAGCAATTCACCAGCCCGGTTAAAGCGATAGGACTGGAGGACACCAGTTTTTATCTCTATCACCGTTTGCTGTCACTCAACGAAGTCGGTAGCGATCCACGTCAGTTCGGCGTGACACTAACCGCATTCCATCGCGCCAATCAGGCGCGTGCAAGAGACTGGCCACATGCGATGTTAACCACTTCTACCCACGACACCAAGCGTAGCGAGGATGTGCGTGCCCGTCTTAATGTGCTCTCTGAATTACCTGCTGCCTGGCGGTTGGCGTTACGACACTGGCACTACGCTAATCGCAGCCTAAAACGCCTTGTGGATGGGATACTGATTCCCACACCCAACGATGAGTATTTCATCTACCAGACGTTGTTGGGGATCTGGCCATCAGGTGAACCGGATGCAGATGAGATGACGCGTTTTGGCGTCCGATTGGCGGAATATCTGGTCAAGGCAGTACGCGAGGCCAAGGCTTATACCAGCTGGATAAATCCCAATATGGCATATGAAGACGCCATATTGGCGTTTGCCGATGCACTGATCAAAGCGCCGATCGGGGAGGCGTTCAAGACGGATTTTTTACCTTTTCAGCGGAAGATTGCGCGGCTGGGCATGTTTAACAGCCTGTCACAAACATTAATCAAGCTGACGGCACCAGGTGTACCGGATATTTATCAAGGTTGCGAATTATGGAGTTTTAACCTGGTGGATCCAGACAACCGTCGATCCGTTGATTTCAGCCACCGCCAGACCCTGCTCGATGCGTTACAGATGCTTGCTACCCAAACATCACAACAACGCAGTGCGGGAGTAAGCGAGTTATGTGGAACGCTTGAAGACGGTCGAGCAAAATTGCTGATCATCAGATCAGCACTGGCATTGCGAAAGCGCTGGCCTGAAGTATTTCAGCAAGGAAAATATGTGCAACTGACCGTAAAGGGGCAGCATGCCTCTCATTTATGCGCTTATGCACGCATTGACGGTGGGCGTACGGTCATTACAGTGGCGCCACGTTTCTTCGCTCAATTGCTGGGAGACATCGATACCCTCCCTCTGGGAGAAAAGGTTTGGGGGGACACAACGGTGGACATGCCTTTTCATCGGAGCGATAACCAATATATCTGCGCCTTCACGGGGAAGATGTTGAATCCGCAACAGCGGCTGTCTAAGTGGTGTCTGCCTGTTGCGCAATTGCTGGCGGATTTCCCGGTGGGACTGATTTGCGTGGAAAACGTGCAGTCCTAACGCAAAAAAACCGCTGACACCAGCGGTTTTTTTGCTGTTCCGTCCGGAAACACCCCTGAAGGTATCGTCCCGGAAACCTGATTACCCCCAGGAACGTCCGCCACGCGCATTCCCTGTCTTGCTGCTGACGTGCGGTTGCTGGTTACTGCGCGTATTGCCGTTATTACCGTTATTACCGCTGTTGCCACGGTCATTGTAACCCTGACGCGGCGCGCCATCATTCCGTGGCTGGGATGAAAAATTACGCTCGGTGGCATATCCGCCTTGCTCAGTCCATGCCCGCGCTGTCCCTACGCTGTGCCGATCCGCAACGGATACTGCCGGCGCCGTCGCAGGACGTTGGCGATTCCAGGCTCCGGGGCCGCGTTCATAAGCGCTACGATGATCAGGATAGGCCGGAGTCGCATCGCGTCCCGGTCTGGCCTGCTGTTCCCGGTTACCA
>JAJYGL010000228.1:0-9969 GCA_021790625.1 Pseudomonadota bacterium
AATGATAATGGCGATTTCTGAATTACAAGTGACGACTCTTTTGAAAGAAGTCGTTGATCCCAATACCCACAAAGATCTGGTGACTGGCAAGGCAATACGAAACGTACAGATTCAGGGCGACGATGTGACACTGGAAGTGGTGTTGTCTTATCCGGCCTTGTCGCAGCATGCGTTGATTCGCCAATTGGTGACGGATAAATTGAATACTTTGGCGGGTGTTGGCAAAATCACTGTCGATGTCAGCAGTAAAATCGTGTCGCGTAGCGTGCAGCGCGGTGTGAAGCTGATTCCCGGCATTCGTAACATCATTGCAGTGGCGTCCGGCAAGGGCGGGGTTGGTAAATCGACCACGGCGGTAAATCTGGCTTTGGCGCTGGCAGCAGAAGGGGCAGCGGTGGGAATGCTGGATGCCGATATTTATGGCCCCTCACAGCCGACGATGTTGGGTATATCGGGCAAGCCGGATTCACGCGACGGAAAATCGCTGGAGCCGATGGAAGCGCATGGTTTGCAGGTCATGTCCATTGGCTTCTTGATTGATGCAGAGACACCGATGGTTTGGCGTGGTCCGATGGTGACGCAGGCGTTGGAGCAATTGCTCAACGATACGCGTTGGCGCGATCTTGACTATCTGGTTGTCGACCTGCCGCCTGGCACAGGTGACATTCAGTTGACACTGGCGCAAAAGGTGCCGGTCACAGGCGCTGTCATCGTGACTACGCCGCAGGACATTGCCTTGATCGACGCGCGCAAGGGCTTCAAAATGTTTGAAAAAGTCGGTATCCCGATTCTGGGTGTGGTAGAAAACATGAGCATTCACATCTGTACAAAGTGTGGTCATGAAGAACACATCTTTGGCAGTGGTGGCGCAGAAAAAATGTCTGGTGATTATAATGCGGAATTTTTGGGCGCCTTACCGCTGGATATCCGTATTCGTGAACAGGCAGATGGCGGCGAACCGACAGTGGTGGCCATGCCGGATAGCCGGATAGCGGAAATGTATCGGCAGATTGCGCGTCGAGTCGCTGTCAAAATAGCCGATCTGGCGCAGGATCACAGCAGCGCCTTCCCGAAAATCGTGATTCAGAATACTTGATGGTATCGCGGATATGAGCATCAAATCTGATCGCTGGATTCGTCGCATGGTCGAGCAACATGGCATGATCGATCCCTTCGAGCCCAACCAGGTGCGTGAGGTTGACGGACGGCGTATTGTCTCGTATGGTACGTCAAGTTATGGTTACGATATTCGCTGTGCGGGTGAATTCAAGCTGTTCACCAACATCAATTCGACCATTGTCGACCCCAAGAACTTCGACCCCAGTTCTTTTGTCGATGTCGAGGGCGATTCATGTATCATTCCGCCTAATTCATTTGCGTTGGCGCGTACAGTGGAATATTTTCGCATTCCACGCAATGTATTGACCATTTGCCTGGGGAAATCGACTTATGCCCGTTGTGGCATCATTGTTAACGTGACGCCATTTGAGCCAGAGTGGGAAGGATTTGTGACATTGGAGTTTTCCAATACCACGCCATTACCGGCAAAAATTTATGCCCACGAAGGTGTGGCGCAGGTGTTGTTTTTTGAGAGCGATGAGGTTTGCGAAACCTCGTACCGCGATCGGGGTGGAAAATATCAGGGGCAAACAGGTGTTACCTTACCCGCCATTTGATTGCGTTGTGTGATGATACATGCCACAACCGCCGCCTGTTTTCGCGGCGGTTTTGTTTTTGAAGCTTTTATGAAGGGTTGATACCCATGAAATTTCGTTTTCCTGTGGTAGTGATTGATGAAGACTTTCGTTCGGAAAATGCCAGCGGTCTTGGTATTCGCGCTTTGGCGAAAGCGATTGAAGATGAGGGAACAGAAGTACTGGGGGTAACCAGTTATGGCGATTTATCCAGCTTTGCGCAGCAGCAAAGCCGTGCATCGGCATTTATTTTGTCCATTGACGATGAAGAGTTTTCATCACCCACTGCCGCTGAGAAAGCGGTGCAACAGTTGCGTCTGTTTGTTGAAGAAATCCGTTTTCGCAATGCCGACATTCCGATTTTTCTGTATGGAGAAACCCGTACGTCGCGGCATATCCCGAACGATGTGTTAAAAGAGTTGCACGGCTTTATCCACATGTTTGAAGATACGCCGGAATTTGTCGCGCGACACATTTTGCGCGAAATCAAAACCTATCTGGATTCGCTGGCGCCACCTTTTTTTCGCGCATTGACCCATTACGCGAGCGATGGTTCGTATTCCTGGCACTGTCCAGGACATTCGGGTGGCGTGGCGTTCCTGAAAAGCCCGGTGGGACAGATGTTTCACCAGTTTTTTGGCGAAAACATGCTGCGTGCCGATGTGTGCAATGCCGTGGAAGAATTGGGGCAGTTGCTCGATCACACTGGCCCGGTGGCGGCATCTGAACGCAATGCGGCGCGCATTTTTAATGCAGATCACCTGTTTTTTGTCACCAACGGCACATCGACTTCAAACAAGATTGTCTGGCACTCGACCGTTGCACCGGATGATATCGTCGTGGTGGATCGTAACTGCCACAAATCCATTCTGCATGCCATTATCATGACCGGCGCCATACCAGTGTTTTTGATGCCCACGCGCAATCATTACGGCATTATTGGCCCCATTCCGCTCGATGAATTCCGGCCAGAAAATATCCGCAAAAAAATCGATGCCAATCCTTTTACCCGTGGCAATACCAGCCAACCTCGGGTATTGACCATTACCCAAAGTACCTATGACGGCGTGGTATACAACGTGGAAACCATCAAGTCCATGCTTGATGGAGAAATCGATACGTTGCATTTCGATGAAGCATGGCTGCCGCATGCACCCTTTCATGATTTTTACAAAGACATGCACGCGATTGGACGTGATCGGCCGCGCTGTCAGCGTTCGATGGTGTTTTCCACCCAGTCTACGCACAAAATGTTGGCTGGGTTATCACAGGCATCGCAGATTCTGGTGCAAGATAGCGAGGAGCGCAAACTGGATCGGGATGTGTTTAATGAAGCCTTTTTGATGCATACCTCGACCAGTCCGCAGTATGCCATTATTGCTTCGTGCGACGTGGCAGCGGCGATGATGGAACCTCCAGGTGGCACGGCGCTGGTAGAAGAGTCGATTCTGGAATCACTCGATTTTCGTCGCGCCATGCGCAAAGTGGACGCTGAATTTGGCGACTCATGGTGGTTCAAAGTCTGGGGGCCGGATGAAATGGCCGAAGAAGGAATCGGTGAGCGTGAAGACTGGGTGTTGCGCGCCAATGATCGCTGGCATGGTTTCGGTGATTTGGCACCCGGTTTCAATATGCTGGATCCTATCAAATCAACGATCATCACCCCAGGATTGAATGTGGATGGTGATTTTTCCGATACGGGTATGCCAGCAAGCATCGTGACGAAATATCTGGCTGAACATGGCGTGATTGTGGAGAAAACCGGGCTGTATTCGTTTTTTATCATGTTTACCATCGGCATTACCAAAGGTCGCTGGAATACGATGCTGACCACATTGCAGCAGTTCAAAGACGAATATGACCGTAACCAGCCCTTGTGGCGGGTTTTGCCGGAATTTGTCGCTAAATATCCGCGTTACGAGCGCATGGGGCTGAAAGAGTTATGCGACACCATTCATGGCGTATATCGCGCGAATGACATCGCCAGATTGACCACAGAAATGTATCTGTCCAACATGGAACCGGCCATGAAACCGACCGATGCGTATGCGCGTATGGCACATCGCGCCATCGACCGGGTTGAAATCGACCATCTGGAAGGCAGGATTACCAGCGTATTGCTGACACCCTATCCACCAGGTATTCCTTTGTTGATTCCTGGTGAACGTTTCAATGCTACCATCGTGCGTTACTTGCGGTTTGCTCGCGATTTCAACGAACGTTTCCCTGGTTTCGAAACCGATATTCACGGTTTGGTCAAAGACGATGTGAATGGGAAAGTCGTATATTACGTCGATTGCGTGCGGTAATTGGGGAACCGCTGATTGAATAGCCCTTGACTGCGAGTCACATCCTGCATTTCATCCCGCCAGGTCGTCGTCGCGGCCATGTGGGAATAGATCAGTGCTTCTCCAACTCTTGAATCTGCGTGGGTTTGTGTCATCAAAAGGTCAGTTTGTGGTGCTATCCTGCGCCAAATACTTCATTGATTGGATCGCTTGTGCAAACCATTCCTTCTGTAGCATTGGACAATCTGCCGGATGTGCTGGATGTTGTGGTGCTGGGCGCGGGTGGGGCGGGCTATCCGGGAGCATTGTTTCTGGCGCGCGCAGGCAAATCGGTGTTGATGATTGACCCGATTGGCAATATGGGTGGGAATTGTCTGGCAGAAGGTTGTGTGCCGTCCAAGGCGGTGCGGGAGGCAGCGCTGTTGAAGCGGGCATCAGAACGCTGGTCGCATTTTGGTTTGCAGGGCGCGGGAGCAGAAGTTGATTGGTCAGCGGTGCTGGCACATAAGGATCGCGTGCAGGAGATTCGTTATATGCAGCATCGACAAGAGATCTTGTCCAGCGGCGTTTTGTTCGTGCAGGGGCAAGGCGCCATCAGCGCACCAACCCGGGTTCGGGTGACGGCAGCAGATGGGTCGGTACGCGAAGTCGGTTTCCGACATCTGATGCTGGCAACCGGATCACAACCGGTGCGCCTGCCGATTCCAGGTGCGGAACTGGCGTTGACCTCGCGTGATTTGTTCCGCCTGGGTGCAAATATAGCGCAACCGGAACATCTGGTGGTGATCGGTGGCGGGTATATTGGCGTGGAAACGGCGTCCATGTTGCAAGCGTTCGGCAGCAAAATTACCATCCTTGAGTTTTCCCATCGCGTTTTGGTCGGTTTTGACGAGCAGTTGGCTGAGTTTTTGCAACAGCAACTCGCGCAGCGTGTGCGTATCGAAGTATCGGCACAGGTGAGCCGGATCGAGCGCTCCGGACGAAGCATGAAAGTCTATTATCGTCAGCAGGGCAAGGAGTTGGAGATAGAAGGGGATGCTGTGCTGATGGCGACGGGTCGCGCGCCGGTGTTACCCGATGGCGTGGAACGACTCGGGTTGACACTGGAACGGGGTTACGTCAGCGTCGACGACACGATTCGCAGCAGCAATCCGCAGGTATGGGCGCCGGGAGATGTCAATGGTCGCAGCATGTTGTTTCATTCTGCCGTGCGGCAAAGCGTGGTTGCGGCGCACAATATTGTCGCGGGTGGTTTGCCGGTTGATCGCATGAATTTTACCGCTGTGCCAATGACGGTGTTTACCGAACCGGAGCTGGCGCATATTGGTCTTGACGTTGAGCGTGCGCAGGCGATGTATGGCGCAGAAAATGTCACGCATACGCATTATGATTATCAGGAGGATTCTCGCGCCCAGATTTATGGTGAAACGAATGGCTTCATCAAACTGGTGTTTCATCGGCATAGTACAAAGTTGCTGGGCGCACAGATTGCCGGTATGGATGCAGCACATCTGATTGCTCCTCTGGCGCAGGCGTTATCGCAAGGTCTTGACGCAGAGGCTATCGCAAAAACCGTTTTTCCGCACCCGATGATTAGTGAAGGCATCGCCAAGGCGGCGCGAGCATTGTGGCCGTAATGCACGATTGGGCGTGCGGCAAGATTGACAGCATCAGGCGAAAGCCGCACACTTGCGCCCTATGGAGCCCACAGAGGAGCCCACTGACTTATTCCCGTGGATTGTGGCTGCAGTTTGTGTGTCACAATCTTCCCGATTTGACCTGCACGCGGTTCATGGAGGAATAAATCGGGGTTCCCCGATAATCCGGCTTGACGGGGTGACTGAAAAATTCGGGCTGGAGCCGGAGGTGATAAAAATATGCGGTATGTGAGTATACTGTTCAAGACACTGTTGTTTGCAATATTGTTGAGTTTTGCCATTGAAAATAGTGGGCCAGTGGTACTGCACTACTATTTTGGCTATCAATGGCAGGCACCACTTATCTTGGTGATCCTGTTGGTTTTTGCTCTGGGGGCGGCAATGGGCGTGGTAGCTTGTCTGCCCTATCTGTTTCGACAGCGTCGCGCGGCCCAGCAACTTCGTCAGGAGTTGGCTGCTTGTCGCGCATTACCACCCTTGCCTGAACACAAACCGGTGTGAACGATGGAATTTGAATTATGGTGGCTATTGGTGCTGCCTTTATTTTTTGGTTTGGGCTGGTTGGCGGCGCGGGTGGATATTCGTCATGTGATGAGCGAATCACGTAGCGTGCCGGCGTCGTATTTTCGTGGTTTGAATTATCTGCTCAACGAACAACCTGATCGGGCAATCGAGGCGTTCATCGAAGTGGTGAAAGTCGATAGCGACACGGTTGATTTGCACTTTGCCCTGGGCGGACTGTTCCGCAAGCGCGGAGAAATCGAGCGCGCCATTCGCATGCACCAGAATCTGGTCGAACGGGAAGACCTGTCGCCCGAGCGGCAGCTCAAAGCACGCTTTGAACTGGGGCAAGACTATCTCAAGGCTGGTTTGCTGGATCGGGCAGAGGCGATTTTTGGCGCACTGCAACAAGGAGAAAAGGCTGAAGAGGCGCAACGGTTTTTGTTGGAAATCTTTGTTCAGGAACGCGATTGGGGACAGGCGCTGATGGCAGCGCGCGCATTGTCGAAAGTCGATAGCAGATCATATCAGATTGAAATTGCACAGCTTTTATGTGAACTGGCAACGGATACCTGGTTAAAAGATCAGGTTGAAGTGGCGCGCGACTATTTGCGTGATGCCTTGTCAGCCAATCGCATCTGTGTGCGAGCCAATATGTTGCTTGGTGATATCGCCAGCGCACGTGGGGAGCATGAGGAGGCGATTGCCGTCTGGCGGAGGATCGAGTTGCAGGACGTGCTGTATCTGAGCCTGGTGGCAGAACGTTTGATATTGGCCTATCGCGAGATAGGCAAGGAGCGGGAAGGTTTGCAATTTTTGCAACAGGCGCTTACCCGGCAGCCTTCACAGGAATTGTGTGACATTGTTTTTTCGGCCGTGCTGCGTAGCGACGGCGCACAGGCGGCTTTGCAGTTGGCGCAGGATTTTTTGCGTCGTATGCCGAGCCTGCGCAATCTCGATCATGTGCTGGAAGCGCAGATATTGTTGGCGGCACCAGAGCAACAATTGGATTTGCAATCGAGTAAACAGGCAGTCCAGCGCTATATTCAGGCCAAGTCGGCCTATGTTTGTGAGCACTGCGGTTTCCGCGCGCGCAATCATTTTTGGCGTTGCCCTGCCTGTGGGCGGTGGGAAAGTTTTTTACCAAATAAAAAGGAAGAAAATTAATGCCAGAGTCACATTTGATTGTCGCGTTGGATTTTTCCACAGTCAACGAAACCTTGTCATTGGTGGATAAGCTCGATCCGGCGGATTGTCGTTTGAAGGTAGGGAAACAACTGTTTACTGCCCAAGGGCCTGAGTTGGTTCGTCAGTTGGTGCGGCGTGGTTTTGATGTGTTTCTGGATCTGAAATTTCACGATATTCCTGCGACCGTTGAGTTGGCCTGTCGCGCGGCACGCGATCTGGGCGTGTGGATGATGAATGTGCATGCGTTGGGTGGCGGGGCGATGATGCGCGCCGCACGTGCTGGTGTTGGTGACGATGTCGGGCGTCCGTTGCTGGTTGCGGTAACGGTACTGACCAGCATGGGTGAAGGTGATTTGCAGGAAACAGGTATTGCGGGTACGACGGAACAGGCTGTGTTGCGATTGGCACATCTGGCGCAGCAGAACGGCATGGATGGTGTGGTGTGTTCGGCGCAGGAAGTGGGTGTTCTTCGCCACGAACTGGGTGAGGCGTTTTGTCTTGTGACGCCCGGTATTCGCTCGGCGCAGGCGGCAGCCGATGATCAGTGTCGAACCATGACAGCCGCTGCAGCGTGTGCTGCGGGTTCACATTATCTGGTGGTTGGGCGACCGGTGACGCGTGCCGCTGACCCTTTGGCGAGCCTGCGCCAATTGCAGCAAGAAATTCAGGGTATGTGTGCGAGGTAGGCCGCGCCAACGGTAATGATCGTTTGGTTGTTGTGTACATTGCATTTATATATCAACAAGTTATAGTATTTTGCGGGGTATGGGGGCAATGAAATGAAAGTGACGGTCATCGGGACGGGTTATGTCGGGTTGGTCAGTGGCGCGTGTTTGGCGGAGGTTGGCAATAATGTTTTGTGCCTGGACGTGAATGCGGAAAAAATTGCCATTTTGCAGCAGGGCGGTATTCCGATTTTTGAGCCGGGACTGGAAGATATGGTACGCCGCAATGTATCTGCCGGACGCCTGCATTTCACCACTGATGTGGAAAAGGCCGCTCAGCATGGCGTTGTGCAATTTATTGCGGTCGGCACGCCGCCAGACGAGGATGGCTCTGCCGATTTGCAATACGTGCTTGCGGCAGCGCGCAGTATTGGTCGTCACATGAACGAGTACCGGTTGATTGTGGATAAATCGACAGTGCCGGTTGGTACGGCTGACAAAGTGCGGACCGCCGTGCACGAAGAATTGACGCAGCGCGGTCTGGCGCTCGATTTTGGCGTGGCATCCAACCCGGAGTTTCTCAAAGAAGGGGCGGCGATTGAAGATTTCATGCGTCCGGACCGGATTGTTATCGGAACCGACAATGAAAAAGCGACGGATTTGATGCGCAAATTATATGCCCCCTTTCAGCGCAACCATGAACGTCTGGTGGTGATGGATGTACGGTCGGCCGAATTGACCAAATATGCTGCCAATGCCATGCTGGCGACCCGAATTTCTTTCATGAATGAACTGGCGAATCTGGCGGAAAAATTGGGTGCTGATATTGAAGCGGTGCGGCAAGGCATCGGTTCTGATACTCGCATTGGTTATCACTTTCTGTATTCTGGATGTGGCTACGGTGGTTCGTGTTTTCCAAAAGATGTGCAGGCATTACGGCGGACTGCAGCAGAAAATGGCGTGCCGATGCGGGTCATCGATGCGGTGGAAGCGGCCAACGAGGCACAGAAGCATTTGTTGTTGTCGAAAATCATTGCCCGTTTTGGTGCTGATTTGCGTGGCAGGCGGTTTGCTTTGTGGGGGTTGGCATTCAAACCGAACACCGATGACATGCGCGAGGCGCCAAGCAGGGTGTTGATGGAGGGTCTGTGGCAACGTGGCGCGCAGGTGGTCGCGTTTGATCCGGTGGCAGCGCATGAAACACGGCGTATTTATGGCGAACATTCGCAATTGCAGTTGGTCGATACACCAGAAGCGGCGTTGGTCGGGGCAGATGCGTTGGCAATCGTCACGGAATGGAAAGTGTTTCGTTCGCCGGATTTTGTCCAGATTGCAGCAGCACTCAAGTCTCCAATTGTTTTTGATGGACGTAATTTGTATGACCCGGTGCAATTGCGTGAATTAGGGTTCGAGTATTTCGGTATTGGTCGCCCATGACGCAAGAGGTGATGCCCGCTTTGGATGTGGCCGGCCTGTCCCGTGCACGGGTATTGGTGGTGGGTGATGTCATGCTGGACCGTTACTGGTTCGGTGATGTCAGCAGGATTTCGCCCGAAGCGCCAGTGCCGGTGGTGAAAATCAATCGCCAGGAAGAACGTTTGGGTGGTGCTGCCAATGTGGCGCGCAACCTGGCCGCGCTGAGCGTCAATACGACCTTGTTGTCGGTGGTGGGCGATGATGCAGCGGCCGGCAGCATTCGTCATTTATTGATGGCAGCAGGGATTGCAGCCCATTTGCATCAGGATAGCACACTCGATACGATCATCAAGTTACGCGTCATTGGCCGTCAGCAGCAATTGTTGCGTATCGACTTTGAAACCACGCCAGACCCTACTGTATTACGCGACAAATTATTACAGTTCGAGACATTATTGACAGGTTGTGATTTGTTGATTGTGTCGGATTATGGCAAGGGCGCATTGATACATGTGGCCGAGATGATTGCCATGGCGCGAGCGCTTGATGTTCCTGTGCT
>JAJYGL010000228.1:10555-16738 GCA_021790625.1 Pseudomonadota bacterium
TGGACAAATCTGTTGTTCGGTCTGATATGCATGCTGACGGTGCCGTTTTCCATCTTGAATGCCTGGCTTCTGCAAGTGCAGGATATTGCGCTCATGACCGACATACTCAGGTGGGATATCGCGATTGCATTGACTTCTCTGATATTGCTGCCCTGGTTCATCGCGCTGTATGTGCAAAGATTCGCATGGTATTGGTTGTGGGGTTTGAGTGCCTTTTATGCAATATTGTTCATTCAGAACCTGCGGCAGCCGTATACGCATATCGATCGACTGCAATTGTTTCACCTGCCCTGGGGCGAAACAGCCGTCAGAATGCAAGGCACGCCAAGTTTCTGGGTATATCCGGCCGCGGTATTTGTCGTGCTTATCCACGTATATGTTCTGACCGTTGTGTTTCGATTGTATCTGCGTGAACGCCGTACCATTGATTTAGGTATGTTATTGGCACTAGGCTTGTTTCTTGTCGCTTCCATCATTGGCTTGCTGGCGCGTTTGTCGCTGATCCATTTCGTGCCGTTGGGGCCACTTGGTTTTCTTGCGATGGTCATTTTCATGAGCCTGTTATTGACTGAAAGGACACGTCGGCGGCTCCAGCATTCATCCAGGCGATTTCATGCCCTGGTGGAGCAAGCGCCGTTCAGCATCAGAATATTGGCGCCGGATGGTACGACGCGCGAGGTGAATTCTGCCTGGAAACAGCTGTGGGGTAAGTATTTTTCTTCGGCGGAGAGAGGCTTGTTTGATGATGCGTGTTTGCTTGAAAATGGTTATAAACCATATATTGAGCGTGCATTTTCCGGTGCGGTGGTAGAAATTCCCCCTATGTGTTTTGCAATGAATGGAGATGCGACAACGACGATATCGTCGGACCAGCGTTGGGTACGGTCATACATTTATCCGATTAAACAGGAGCAAGAAGAAGTTAGCGAAGTCGTGCTGGTGCACGAAGACATTACGGATAAGAAACGTGTCGAAGATGCGATACGGTTGATTGCCGCCGGCGTTGCGTCTGCGTCTGGAGAATCGTTTTTTGGTCAGATGGTGCAGCGTCTTGCCGAGTTGTTTGCGTCAGCGTATGTTTTCATTGCGCTGTTGGATGAGGACGACCCGCTGCGGGTCAATACACTCGCCATGTGCCACAAAAATCAGTTGGTGGAGAATACAGGATACGTGTTGACCGGCACCCCTTGTGAAAATGTCATCCGGAATGGCACCAGCGTTTATCTTGATAATGTGCAGCATTTGTTTCCGCAGGATGTGCAGCTGGTCAGGATGGGCGTGGTAAGTTATATCGGCGTGCCTTTGCTCGATGTCGATCTGAAACCGCTGGGGTTGCTTTCGGTATTAGACGATAAACCTTTGCAACACATCGAACAGCTTCAAGAAATTCTGCATATTTTTTCTGCCCGTGCCAGCGCTGAATTACAGCGCATACGGGGTGAGGCGCATATTCGTCGAATGGCCTTTGAAGATTATCTGACCGGCTTGCCCAGTCGCGCGCGTTTGCATGAACTGCTGCATCACGCCCTGGAACTGGCGCGCCGTGATGGGAAATGTGGCGCAGTACTGTTGATTGATCTTGATCATTTTAAAACCATCAATGATGCCTTGGGGCATGATGTCGGGGACGAAGTGTTGCGCGCGTTAGGCCACCGGTTGCAGGATGCGCTCGGGCAACATGCAGTGGTGGCGCGTGTCGGTGGCGATGAGTTTGTGGCATTGATTGATTTGGCCGACCGCGATCTGGTTGAAACCGAGCGTTTTGCGCAAATGCTGGCGCAGCAGGTGATGGATAAATTGCAGAGTCCTGTGTTAATCGGTGAGCGTGCCATCATCATTGGCGCGAGTATCGGTGGTGTGGTGTTTCCTGAGGATGGCGAAACCGTACTGGATATTTTGCGCCATGCAGAGATGGCGCTGTATCTGGCAAAAAATCAGGGGCGAGCCAATACGCGTTTCTATTATCATGATCTGCAGGTGGCAGCGACCAATCGAATGAAATTGGAAGAGGGTTTGCGCCATGTGGTTGCCAATAAGGAAATTGATTTGCATTTCCAGCCACAGGTAGATGCCGATGGATGTTTGCTGGGTGCCGAAGCGTTGTTGCGTTGGCATCACCCAGAACAGGGAGATATTGCGCCGAGTATTTTTATTCCTGTTGCAGAAGAAACCGGGCTGATTCATCTTCTGGGTAAATGGGTAATAACGCGCGCGTGCCAGTGCCTGGTAGACTGGGAGCGACAGGGAATTGCCTTTTCCGGCAGGCTGTCGGTCAACGTCAGCCCCTGGCAATTTTTTAGTGTGGATTTCGTTGAGCAGTTATGCGCCATATTGCGCGAATATCAGATCAGCCCGGATAATCTGACGCTGGAGTTGACGGAAACGGCGCTATTGAGCGACCTGGATACGACCATTGCCAAGCTGAACAATTTACGTGCACTTGGTTTCAAGATATCGTTGGATGATTTTGGTACGGGCTATTCATCGCTGGCTTACCTGAAACACTTACCGTTGGACGAGATGAAAATCGACAAGTCTTTCGTTCAGGAGTTGGATCAGGCAACAGAACACCCGTTGATCGAAAGTATGATTGCCATTGGTCGCCACATGGGGTTAAGTGTGATTGCTGAGGGAGTGGAAACCAAAGCACAGCGGGATATCTTGCTGCAATTGGGTTGCCGGCATTTTCAGGGGTATTTGTTCAGCCGTCCGTTGCCAGAGGATGTTTTTGTTCAATGGCTTAAAAATCATGCGTCGATTTCTGAGGTGGATAATTGATCGCGTGTCATTCATGACCAGGGTGTTTGCTCTGGTCTGAAGACCTGAACCCGAGGCAAAAGGTGATGATATCCGGCTAGTTCGGTATTGTCTTCTGTATTGTCTTCTGTATTGCCTTGGCAGGCGATGTTGATGGGCTATTGGGCGGTAAAGCCGGTTGGACAACAGGTGCTTTTGGTTTCCCATACACTTGCATGAGTTGGTGTTTGATTTGCTGCCGTTTGTTTTTTGGCAGTTTTTTTAGTTTTTGATAGTTTTTTCGTGCCTGATTACGCTGGGCGGGAGTCAGAGCGCTCCAGACGGTCAGGCGCTTCTGGAAGCGTTGCTGTTGTTCCGGTTTGAGTGTGGGGTATTTGGCGGCCAGCGCCAGCAGGCGTCGGCGCTGTAATGCGGACATGGTCGGCCATTCTTTTTGCACGGATGCCAGAATGGTTCGCTGGGCTGGCGTGAGTGCTTGCCAGTTGGCAGGCGGCTGACTTGCGAAGGCCAACCCGGACATGAACATCCAGACTGTCAGCATCAATCCGGGGATGAACAGGTGGGGTTGGGTTAGTTTGAGTCGCGATTTGACCATTGCTGGTTAAGGTGGTTGTCGAGATAGGCCTTGACGGGAAGGTCACCAGTCAGTAACGCAGCATCGACGTCGGTCGTGTCGTCATTGGTGCTGGTAGTGGGGTTTTGCCACAGGCCAAGAATGACCAGCAACAGGATGGTCAGCAGGCTTACCATCGCGCCTGTACGGTGCTGGCGCACCCAGCCTGTCAGTGACAGGCCGTGCTGGGTATGCACGGCCTGTGCGTGGATGTCGTGCCGCACGTGCGATAGCGCCAACGCGCGCGCGCGCTCCAGCCTGCGCGTGACGTCAGGGCGGAGCTGATTCAATCCGCGATCGAGACTGCCGGTGATTTGTCGGGCGAACTGTTCTTCATTCATCGCCGATTCCTGTTCCTTTTAACATGGTTGCCAAGGTATGTGTTGCCCGCGAACAGTGTGTTTTTACGCTGCCTTCAGAGCACCCCATGATCTTGGCCGTTTCCGCAATATCCATCTCTTCCCAATAACGCAGCAGGAAGGCTTCGCGTTGACGTGCAGGTAATTTTTTCAGTGCTGATTCAATCAATGCCAGATTTTTCCTGCTGGACAGAATATTGCCGGGGTCATCTGCCGTGTCAGTGGCCTGAACGTGCTCTAACGAATCTTCGTCTTCCTGCGCGTCCGTTTCGTGCGAAAAGAAAGACAGTGCGCTGACCCAAAAGTTGCGTACCTTTTGCCGTCGGTAATGATCGCGGATGGTGTTTTGCAGGATGCGCTGAAACAGCATCGGCCATTCTGTTGCGGGAGAATCGGCGTATTTTTCCGCCAGTTTCATCATGCTATCCTGCACGATATCCAGGGCGGCCTGATCATCGCGCACAGCGAACGCCGCCTGACGGAAAGCCCGGCGTTCTACTTCTGTCAGAAAACGGTCCAGGTTGTCTTGCTCGGTCACAGTTCGTTTTGGATTTTGTCGGACATTGAAGTTATTGCATGTGCATTGCCATGAGGCCGGTCGGGTTGAACCATTTTTCCATTGCTACGCCGAACCGTTTTTCCAGTTTGTCGCTCAAACCGCTTTGCGGTGTGTAGTCCACTATTTTTTTGGCATGAATGACGTTGCGTGCTACCTCGTCTACGCTGCCGTAACCGTCAGCAAGTCCGAGCTGGATGCTTTTGGCGCCTGTCCAGATGAGTCCGCTGAACATGTCGGGCGTTTCTTTCAAGCGCGAACCGCGACCGTCGCGCACTGCCTGAATGAACTGCTGATGAATTTCTTCCAGCATGGACTGTGCATAGGCAACTTGTTGTGGATTGAGTGGCGAAAATGGGTCGAGGAAGCCTTTATTGGCGCCGGCGGTGAGTAGGCGGCGCTCGACACCCAGTTTGTCCATGGTGCCGGTAAAGCCAAAGCCATCCATCAACACACCAATCGAACCGACCAGGCTGGCTTTGTTGACATAGATTTTATCGGCAGCTGCCGCGACATAATAACCGCCGGACGCGCAAATGTCGTCGACGACAACATACAGAGGAATTTGTGGATAACGTTTGCGCAAGCGATGAATGGCGTCGTAAATCTGTCCGGCCTGCACGGGGCTGCCGCCGGGGCTGTTGATACGCAGAATGACGCCTTGTGTGTCTTTGTCGTGAAAGGCGTCTTCCAATCCGGAAATGATGTCGTCAGCGTTGACCTGATTGCTGGCAATCGTGCCTTGCAGATTGACCAGCGCAGTATGTTTGCCGCCGACAGCAAGGCTGCCATCGTTAAACCAGTCCGTGAAAGACAGAAGTGCAAAAGTCAGATAGGCGAAGCCGAGCAATTTGAAAAAAATACCCCATCGTCGTTTCAGGCGTTGTTCGCGGATGGTTTCAAGTAATACTTTTTCGATGATTTGTCGATCTTGCTGATGGTCATGTTCGGTCATGCTGAGCTCCGGTCAAAGTATGTGTTTTGTCAGGTGTGATGGTCGTCAAGCGTATTCAGCCAACCAGCAGGCGAGATCTGGAAAGTTGTCGGCCAGAAACATTGGCGAGTGATTTTCAAGCGTTTCCCGATTATGCGCGCCATAGCTGACAGCAACGGCGGCGACATTGGCATTGCGTGCCATTTCAAGGTCATGGCTGGTGTCGCCTATCATCAGTGTGCGTTCCGCCGGTACTTGGCATACTTGCATTAATTCCAGCAGCATTGCGGGGTGAGGTTTGGAAAAGGTTTCTTCGGCACAACGCGTGGCGTGAAACCAGTTGCGCAATCCACTCTGATTCAGCGCACGGTCGAGTCCCTGCCGATTTTTTCCGGTTGCAACCGCGAGCCAGTGACCAGCGGCGTGCAGCGATGGCAGTGTGTCGCAAACACCATCGAACATGGTCAGCGCGTGATCCTGGCTCAGGAATCGTTCACGATAACGGGCGGTTAGTGCCGGGTAGTCATGTAAAGGTAGTTCGGGTTGTAGTACGGAAATGGCTTGTTGCAGCCCAAGCCCGATGATATGGCGAGCGGCCGTTTCGCTGGGTATGGGCAGGTTGAGATCGGCGCACGCGCCACGAATGGAATCAGCAATGATGGCGGTCGAATCCATCAGTGTGCCGTCCCAGTCGAAAACCAGCAAATCAAATTGTTTTGGCCGGTTATTCTTCATACTGTTTTTTGTTGGCATGGTTTAATTCGCCAATAAAAGTTTGTAATGTGTCAGGTAGTGGTGCCGATATGGAAAGTATCTCATCGCTGAGTGGATGGCGCAAATCCAGTTGCCTCGCGTGCAGAAACATACGCTTTAGTCCCTGTTTGATCAAGGTGCGGTTGAGTGAAAAATCACCATACTTGTCATCGCCTGCAATGGGGAATCCGCTGTGTGCCAAGTGCACCCG
>JAJYGL010000194.1 GCA_021790625.1 Pseudomonadota bacterium
TTGATGCTGGGGTTGCTGTTGCGCGTTGCAGAACGTCCAGGCGAGCAGGCGCTGGCACAGCAAGCCCGTCAGGCCGTGGACACCTTCATGCGCATCTTCCCGCCAGCGGAGCAAAAGGAGGAAACCAGCACGTCGTAATCGCATGCTGGCTGGTCGGGAACTCGCTATCGTGATGTTGCCGGCGGTTAAGCTGGAAGTGTGAGATTCAGCGGTGATCCCACTTAAAATCGCTGAAAAGTTGTTCAAACAAACTGAGCCACTTCTGTCTCATGCGGGCTGCGGCTAAATTGTGAATAATGGGGGCTGACCGTTCCTCTTTTTTCCTGTTTCTCCCTGTTGTTATGCTCAATACAACAAGAATCGGGTTGAAACGCATTCTATACACGATAATACTGCGCACTCAACAACCAGATATGGATAAATCATGAACGTTATGAGTTTTGTCAGGCTCCTTACTCTGGCCGCAATTTGGGGTGGTGCATTCATTTTCGTCCGCATCAGCGCGCCGATATTGGGGCCAGTGATATTAATTGAGAATCGAGTCATTCTTGCAGCAGTATTTTTAATGGTAGTGGCTATGTTTTTGCATAAACCGCTTAACGTCAGACAACACTGGCGGCACTATCTCATTCTGGGTGTATTCAACGGCGCTACGCCTTTTTTGCTGTTCGGATTTGCCGCACTAACGTTGCCAGCATCGACCTTAACCATCTTGAATGCTACGTCGCCCATATGGGGAGCAATCATCGGTGCAATTTGGTATCGCCAACCCCTGAATAGACGAACCATCTCTGGGTTGGGTCTGGGCATTATTGGTGTTGTCATTATTGTCGGATTTAATCATTTGGCTGCGCAACGTGATGGCGGAATCGCTATCGCAGCAGCTTTGCTTGCAGCGTGTTCTTACGGGATAGCGACCAATTACGCAAAAGGCGCAAAGTCAGTAGACAGTTTTTCCAATGCGTACGGCAGCATGTGGGCGGCAAGTTTGGTCTTGGCACCGGCCATTCCTTTTGCATCTGTTTCAGCAGCACCCGGTTTAGGTATCATACTATCCGTCTTGGTTTTGGGTATCGTTTGTACTGGAATTGCGTTTTTGCTCTATTTTCGCTTGGTGAAAGATATCGGCGGGGCTTCCGCTCTCACAGTCACTTTCCTGATTCCAGTCTTCGGCATTTTGTTTGGTAGCATTTTTCTGGGTGAAACCATCACCATAAACATGATAATCGGATCAATCATTGTCGTTATGGGTACGGCTTTAGTGACCGGTTTTAACCCGGCAGCGTGGGGTAGGGTTAGCAATGCGTAATATCATGGCAGATCATGCAAGACAATATGAGACGGTTGCTCGTGCAATTGAATTTATTCGAAATAATGCACGCCGCCAGCCTACGCTCAGTGAAATTGCAGGTAGCCTCGGGCTGAGCGAATTTCATCTGCAAAGAATTTTCTCGGAATGGGCAGGAGTTTCACCCAAAAGATTTTTACAATACGTGACAAAAGAATACGCCAAACAAGCGTTGCGTAGCTCGAGAGACATGTTGTCAGTTGCCTTGGAGGCAGGGTTGTCAGGTCCAGGCAGACTGCATGATTTGATGGTGACTTGCGAAGCCATGTCGCCAGGTGAAATCAAATCAATGGGAATTGGTCTGGAAATCAGATTTGGTAATGCGCTTACTCCCTTCGGCAATTCCCTTATCGCGTGGACACAGCGTGGCATTTGCCATTTAGAATTTGTAGAGACTGATGCCTTGGAAGAAGCCGTGGTTTGTCTCCAGAAAGAATGGCCGACTGCGACCTATGTCCGTGACCAGCAACGCGCATTAGAACTTGCGACCACCATTTTCAATGTTGATCCGTTAGGGCAACCCTTGCATTTAATACTGCGGGGGACAAACTTCCAAATCAAAGTCTGGGAGGCATTGATATCTGTGGCGCCAGGCGAGATAGTGTCCTACAGCCAACTCGCAACAATGATAGGGCTACCCAAAGCACGCCGTAGCGTCGGCACGGCTATTGGCAAAAACAACATCGCCTTGCTTATCCCTTGCCATCGGGTCATCCGTGAAACCGGGGAAATTGGTAGTTATCGCTGGGGACCATCCAGAAAAGCCGCCCTACTTGCGCGGGAAGGCGCGCAGTTCGGGCCAAAGGAAGATGAATGATCCGGTTAAGGAACCACTGATTAATTCCCACAGCAATATAGTCACCGGCCTTCAGGCCAGTGACCATATTGCTGGCTCCATTCTCTCAGAGATTGGCATCTACTCAAAATCCGGTGGATTGTTGGGGAATTACCCAGTTACGTCCGTATTTTTGGTACGCGTTGCGCAGGATCGTAGAAAAAAGTCTCCTCAGCAATTCTTTCGCCTTCCCAGCGTTGGTACGCCAGTTCTTCCATGTGTGTCGAGGTTCCATCCTGCCATTGGAATTCGAATATCCAGCGTATGACGACCCTGTCCCCATTCACGAACACAGGCCTGACGCATTTTGATGTCAGAGACTGCACACGCGCCATGACCTTCCGTTCGTTCTCTACGTGTGCTTCGCGGCCTCGGCGGGGAATGTTTTGGTTTTCTTGCATCGAAGAGTCTTCGGTGTGGAACTCTTGAACCGCCTCGATGTGAGCGTTCTGTTCAACACGAGCAATGAAGCGTTCCAGGGTTTCGGTTGTGGGCATAAGCGCTCCTGTGAAAAGTGAAGAGGTCGGCTGTTCCTGTTGTTCTGAAAGCCCCTGGTTGCCATGATACAGTAGCGCAATTAATTCGTGTAAACAGCACGCCGCACCCGGTCACAGGCTGCTTGCAGCAGCGGTCTGGAAAAATAACGCGATGATTATTGCGGTAATTCTGGATGGCGAGGCGGTTTGACTTCTGTGAGTTCTGCGGGTTCTGCGGGGTTCGCCATGAGACTTGCCACTTTGGGCGGCAGGAAAAACTCGCGCGGACGTCTGAACAACCGTCGGAACAAACTAGCAAACAGGGAGCGCCATTGCGCAAAAGACACCTGACGGGCGCGCAAGGCGATGGTCAGGGCCAAGGCAAAGCTGACAGCGAGATTGGTCACGCCGATCGCGGCGATGCCAACCACTGACCAGGCGACCATCTTCCATGTCATGTGAAAATTAAAGGCAACCAGCGCATAACCGACATAGGCCGATGAGAAGGCGATGTGACGAATATCGAGCGGCAAGCCAAACAGGGTGCCTAGGGCAGTCACGCCGCCCAGCATGAAGCCGAAATAGAAATTTCCGGCCAGCGCGCCAAGATTGTTTTCCACATAGTCGACGAACTGGCGCTGCCGCACGGCGCCCAGCACCCGGCGCAACCATTTAAGCTGCAGCAACCGCTCGGGAATCTTGTTGTACGCACCGAGATTATCGTAATAACCAGCGATCAACCCCGACAGGAACAGACACACTCCCGCGATTGCCGCATACGCAATGGCGCCGCTATATAGTGGGTTGATGCCCTCCATCAGATAACGGGCCTCGTCGACACTGATGAACGGCG
>JAJYGL010000123.1 GCA_021790625.1 Pseudomonadota bacterium
CACCACTGGCAGCCATCATCCAGCCCAGCGCAAGAATATCCACCAGCACCTGCAATGTCACCTGCATCTCAAAACGTGGGCGGTGCCGATTAGCCATGATCATGATGGGTATCGACAAACTGATATACGTTGCGCTCGCCAGCAAAAAACTGTCCGGATGAAGATGCCCGAACGGCCGCCAACGCGCCTCCAGCAAATTACTCAGCAACAAACCCAGCGCCACGATAAACCGGTACAGGTTCCAATACTGCAAGGTTTTCCAGTTGCGTTCGCTTGGTGTCGACGGGACGGGCGTGACGACAGTTTCTGTTTCAACGAACAGACTGTCATCCATGACGGGACTCGTGGGGCGCATGACGAAATTCCTGCTCGTGCTGTGACGAACAAAACCAATCTACGCCATTGTGGATTGCCTCATCGCGCGGCACATACATACCACATTGCCGGCAACGCACCGCATCCACGGAAAGCTCCTTCCCACGCGGAACAGCAGGAGGGATATCCAACGAACCGCGCCGCGACGGCGCAATCCAACGTCGGTACACATACACACCGACTAACAACCAGAACAGAAATTTCAGCATGTCATCAACCGCCCGTACCTTTCTTGACGCTTGCGCCGACAACATGCAATCAAGCAATGCTGACAAACGGTCATCAGAACGATCTGTCCACCGCGAACTGCGCCAGATTCACCAGATGCTTCCGGTATGGCGAATCCGGCACGCCGGACAACATCGACAACGCCCGTTGTGACTCCTCTCGTGCACGTTGGCGGGTATAATCCAGCGCACCGCTGGTGCGCACCGCTGTCAGAATGGCATCAAACTGTTGCAAGCCACCATGCTCAATCGCCGAGCGCACCAACGCAGACTGGCTGGCGTCACCTTGCTGCAACACATACAACAAAGGCAATGTCGGTTTTCCTTCGGCCAAATCATCACCCAGGTTTTTACCTATTTCAGACATATCACCTGAGTAATCAAGCACGTCGTCAATCAACTGAAAAGCCGTACCCAGATGCATGCCATAAGCAGCAAATGCCTGCTCCTGCCCGACGTCCACGCCGCCCAGTATCGCACCAAGACGTGCCGCTGCCTCAAACAGTTTCGCTGTTTTATAACGGATGACATGCAGATAATCTTGCTCATTGAGATCGGCATTATGACAGTTCATCAACTGCAATACTTCACCTTCGGCAATGATATTGGTGGCATCGGACAATACTTGCATCACCCGCATCTGCCCCAGTTCCACCATCATCTGAAACGCGCGCGAATATAAAAAGTCGCCCACCAGCACGCTGGCCGCATTACCAAACAACGCATTGGCCGTATCACGCCCACGCCGCAAATCAGATTCGTCCACCACATCATCATGCAACAATGTCGCCGTATGGATAAACTCGACCACAGCGGCAAGCACATGGCTTGCCTCGCCATCAAAACCCATCGCGCCCGCCGTGAGCAACACCAGCGCCGGTCGCAGACGCTTACCACCACTATCGATGATATATTCTGCCACCTGATTGACCAGTACAACCTCCGAACGCAAACGAGAACGGATAACCGCATCAACACGCTGCATATCTGCAGCCAAAAATGCCTGTAAAGCCTGCATTGAAAAAAATTACCTGAAAATAGATGGCTGAATGGTAAGAAGATTGGGCATGTTGTGTCAAGGCAACAGTGTAAATATACCGATGATTGAGATGATTGGCGTCATATAATGACTCTTTTCAACAACACCATCCCGGCTCATGCCATTTCATACCGGATTTCTACCGGATTTCGCACCAGGTTCATATCCCTCATCTCGACGACGACCATCCAACACGCTTGATATTTTTCAAAACTGGTTTATAATGCCCGATTCACTCTGGTCTTGATTTGGAGATTTCCATGGACAACAGTCTCAACTACGCGGTCATAAAAACCGGCGGCAAGCAGTATCGTATCAGCGCTGGCGAAAAATTGAAAATAGAACAGATATCCGCGGATGTTGGCAGCGAATTTGTGATGGATCAGGTTTACCTGGTCGCCAGCAATGGCAACATCAAGGTTGGTGCGCCTCTGGTTGACGGTGCTCGCGTCACCGCTACCGTCGTCGCTCACGGCCGACACGACAAAATTCGCATCTTCAAGATGCGTCGCCGCAAACACTACCGTAAACAGCAAGGTCATCGCCAAAATTACACCGAAATCCGCATCGACGGTATCTCGGCTTAAGGAGCTTAAGACATGGCACACAAAAAAGCAGGTGGCAGTTCACGTAACGGTCGCGACTCACATTCCAAACGCCTTGGTGTCAAGCGCTTTGGTGGAGAACAGGTCATCGCAGGCAACATCATTGTACGCCAGCGTGGCACCCAGTTCCACCCTGGCACCCATGTCGGCATGGGCAAGGACCACACCCTGTTTGCCACCATCGATGGCGCGGTACAATTTGTCGTCAAAGGCGCTGCCCGTCGCAAGACAGTCAATATCGTACCAGCTTCTGCCTGACAGCCAGTCGGCATACATACCAACATATAGCCGCGCACGTGAATACACGTGGTTGATTTTGATTGGAAATGTTTGTCGGCTAGGAGCCTGTCGGACTTGAAGAATCGAAGCGAAAATTCGGCTGGGCGAGGGCAGATTTTGTCGGTTTTGCCGGTCAATAGTTGTTCTATTGACCAAAAAAGCGGTGAAATATGCACCGGTCAGGCGGATTTGCAGCCGATTTCCTTTAAGTCCGACAGGCTCCTAGGCCGCCGCCGCGAGCAAGTGGGAATGAATCAGCCGTTCCCCAAAGACACCTGTATGGTGTCTTTGCCATTTGGTGATTGGCGATCTGCCAAAACATGCAGGCTAAGCAAGGTAATAGGGAATGACAAATAACGCAGCGCGCGACTGCCTGCACGCGCCACAATCCACACCGCAATCTGCAAAGGTCTGACGATGAAATTCATCGACGAAGCACATATCAGCGTTACCGCAGGCAAAGGCGGCGATGGCTCAGCCTCCTTCCGGCGTGAAAAATTCATTCCTTTCGGCGGTCCGAATGGTGGCGATGGTGGGCGCGGCGGTAGCGTCATCGCACTGGCTGACCGCAACATCAACACGCTGATTGATTTTCGCTACAAGCGGCAATTTCGTGCCCGCAACGGCGAAAACGGTCGTGGTTCTGACTGTTACGGCAAAGGTGCTGACGATATCATCCTGCGCATGCCGGTAGGCACTGTCATTACCGACGCTGAAAATAGCCAGGTACTGGCCGACCTGGCGCAAGACGGGCAACAGGTCGTCATTGCTCAAGGCGGCAAAGGCGGGCTGGGCAATCTGCACTTCAAATCCAGCACCAACCGGGCACCAAGACAATTTACCCTTGGCGAACCCGGTGAAGAACATGAACTCCTGCTGGAATTGAAAGTATTGGCCGATGTTGGATTGCTCGGTATGCCCAACGCCGGCAAATCCACTTTCATCCGCAGCGTTTCTGCCGCGCGCCCAAAAGTTGCCGATTATC
>JAJYGL010000170.1 GCA_021790625.1 Pseudomonadota bacterium
TTTAGCTGTGAGCGTCCACATCGCCACATCGCCCGCCAATGGTTTCGTGACGACGGCATCCTTGCCTGGCTGCCCCTGTCCGACCGGGCCATCTCGATGGTCTGGTCGACCGCTACCGAACACGCCAGCCGCCTGCTGGCGTATCCGCCGGAACAACTGGCGCAACAGGTCGCAACAGCCGGGCAACTTGCGCTGGGAAAATTACAGGCATTGGGGCAAGCCGCCGCATTTCCGCTGAGTCTTCTGCGCGTGAGCCCCATTGTTCAACCGGGGTTGGCGCTGATTGGCGATGCTGCGCACGGCGTGCACCCACTCTCCGGGCAGGGCGTCAATCTCGGACTCCGCGACGTGAGTGAACTCGCCGCTGTGCTGCTTGACAGGCAATCCGCCCGTTGTGGCGACCTGCCACTGCTTGAGCGTTACGCCCGCGCGCGCCGGGCGGATATTCTGACCACCCAGTCCGTCACCGATGGGTTATATCATCTGTTCCATCACCAGCACCCTTTGCTTGCCCGATTACGCAACATCGGATTAAACACCGTGGCACGGCTGGATCCGGTCAAATCATGGCTGGTACAGCAATCGCTCATCTGATATGCGTCAAACACAAGCCAACCATACACAGGACATTTCATGAAAAAACATATACAACAAACCCTTCTCGCCAGTCTTCTGATGTGCCTGTTTCCGTTCGCGCACGCTGATGACGCCAGCATCCGTAAAAATCTGTCCAGCCGATTTCCCGGCACGCAAATTTCCAGCGTCACCAAAACCCCGTATAGCGGTCTATATGAAGTCGTGGCGGACGGACAGATTGCCTACACCGATGAAAATGCCGATTACCTGTTTCTGGGCAACATAATAGACACAAAAACCCGAAAAAACCTGACACAGGAACGGTTGACCAAGCTGAGTGCCGTCAATCCGGCCACCCTGCCGCTGGAACACGCGCTCAAATTTGTCAAAGGGGATGGCAGCCGTAAACTGTACATCTTTTCCGATCCCGAATGCCCATTCTGCAAACGACTGGAACAAGAACTGACCAAAATCAACAACGTTACGCTCTACTTTTTCCCCTATCCGCTGGAAAGTCTGCACCCTGGCACCACGGGGGTCGCCAAGGCTATCTGGTGCAGCAAAGATCGCAACAAGGCATGGCAAAATGCCCTGCTAAAGAACATTTTTCCTAAAAATGACGGCAAATGCGACAATCCGATTGACGATGATTTGGTGCTGGGACAAAAATTGCACATCACCGGCACGCCGACGATCATCTTTTCCAACGGTGACCGCGTACCCGGTGCCATGCCGGCCAGCCAGTTGGAAGACAAACTCCTGACCATGGAAAAGAAAGGGCAATAAAACATGTGGGATCAACGTTATGATGTCGAAGAATATGTCTATGGCACCGACCCCAACCAATTCCTGCGCGAACACCTGTCATTCTTGACGCCCGGCATGCGGGTGCTCTCCGTCGCCGACGGTGAAGGCCGCAACGGTGTCTGGCTCGCGGAACAGGGCATGCAAGTACTGTCCGTCGACGCTTCTTGCGTCGCGCAGACCAAGGCACGGAAACTGGCGGACGAGCGTCAAGTGCAAATGGAATTTGAATGTGCCGATTTGTTGAACTGGCATTGGGAGCCCAACCAGTTTGACGCAATTGCCGCCATCTTCATCCAGTTTGCGAATGCCGCAGAAAGAAAAACCCTGTTTGCCGGCTTGCACACAACGCTCAAGCCGGGTGGAATCCTGTTGCTGCATGGCTACACACCACGCCAGCTCGAATACCGTACCGGCGGCCCCGGTTCTGTTGAGCAACTCTACACCGCCCCCATGCTCAGAGCGTTACTCGATGATTTCGACATTCTTGAACTACGCGAACACGACAGTCATATCAGCGAGGGGACATACCATCATGGCATGTCGGCGCTCATTGATGTCGTTGCGAAAAAACGTTGAGCCAGAATCAAGCCGTTAGAATCAGGCGATTAACAGTTGCAAAGCTTCCCCAGGGTTTTCTGCCCGCATGAAGGCTTCGCCGACAAGAAAGCCGTATACGCCAGCGTCCATCATGCGCTGAACATCGACACGGGTATGGATACCGCTCTCGGTGATGACAAGACGCTCGTCACCGACCTGCGGCAGCAATTGCAGCGTCGTATCGAGGCTGGTTTCAAAGCTGCGCAGATTGCGATTATTGATGCCGATAAGCGGGGAGCTGAGCTGCAGCGCCTGCTCTAGCTCGCTCGCATTATGCGATTCAATCAGCACCGACATACCCAATTCATGGGCAATTGCTTCAAACTCACGCAGCGCTTTGCCATCAAGTGCTGCAACAATCAATAAAATGCAATCAGCACCCAATGCGCGAGCTTCGTATATCTGGTACGCATCGATGATGAAATCCTTGCGCAACACCGGCAAATCACAAGCAGCGCGGGCAGCAAGCAAATACTCGTTGCAGCCCTGAAAATACTGTTCATCCGTCAATACCGACAAACATGCCGCACCATGCTGCGCATAGGTGCGCGCAATCGCCGCCGGCTCAAAATTTTCCCGTAATAGCCCTTTGGACGGACTGGCGCGCTTGATTTCGGCAATCACGGCCGGTTGTCTGGCCGTCATACGCCGACGCAACGCTGCGGTAAAGTCACGGGCAGGGGGCTCGGCCTGTGCTGCCAACGTTATCTCCGCAAGCGAAACTTTTCGCTTGCCTGCGGCAACTTCCTGTTGTTTGGTGGCAAGAATCGTGGCGAGAATGTCAGACATGGCGACTACACTCTATCAGTTGTTGCAATTTTTCCCAGGCGCGTCCGGACTGTATTTCTTCCTGCGCCCGCGCAACGCCCTCGGCCAGCGTGGCAGCAAGCCCGGCCACATAAATGGCCGCACCGGCATTCAGCGCCACAATATCGCTCGCCGCGCGAAAATCGCCGCGCAGGGCGGCGGTAAACATCGCCCGGGCAGCAGCCAGATCCTCCACCTGCAACTCCGCCAGATCGGCACGCGGCAGCCCGAATTGCTCTGAGCTGACCGTATATTCGGTCACCACGCCATCTTTGAGTTCCGCCACCTGATTTTCACCCGACAGACTCAACTCATCCAGCCCTCCCGCCCCATGTACGACCAGCACCCGCTCGCTGCCCAGACGTTGCAGCGCCTGTGCCAGCCGCAACGGAAGATGCGGGCTGTAAACGCCAATAACCTGATGTCGGGCCCCGGCCGGATTGGTCAATGGCCCCAACAGGTTGAACAGGGTACGCACACCGAGTTCCCGGCGCACTGGCGCAGCATGCTTCATGGCGCTGTGATGATTCGGCGCAAACATGAAACCGATGCCAATCTGACGCACGCAACGGGCAACCTGCTCTGGCTGCAACTGGACATTCACCCCCATCGCTTCCAGCACGTCTGCGCTGCCACACGTTGATGAAACGGAGCGTCCACCATGTTTGGCCACCCTGACGCCCGCTGCTGCTGCAACAA
>JAJYGL010000073.1 GCA_021790625.1 Pseudomonadota bacterium
TAGGGCAGGCATTGCCGGGTGAAATGCTGTTTGCATCATTGCCACGGTTAGCAACCGCAGGTGCGTATGGCACGACCATCAACGGACAAGCTGTGCTTGGCGGCATCAACGCCGGATTGTGGGTCGCAGCTCCCGCCAATTCAAGTGCTTCTTTTAGCGGGTCGATCACGGTTAATGGCACGGCCGGCGCAAACTCCGTGCTGGCTATCTGGGTTAATGGCGCACAGGTTGGCACGGTGACCTTGGCGCAAAACAACGCGCTGGAATGGAGTAGTGCCGTGACTGCCACAATTCCGCAGGGGTTGGTGATGGTACGGGTGCAATTGGTGAGCGGCAATTTCGCGCTGCGCTCAGTGAATATTCAGAAAGCCTGATCCTGTTTTGCAATAAACCACACGCCGCTGATGCTTTGCTCCAGTGGCGTGTGGTTTATTGCGCCATGCTTTCACAATGTCTCCCCTGCAAAACAAAATATCGCGAGGCATCATTGGTTTGGCTATCGCGGATTATCGGGGAAGAAATCAATACTTCGCTGGTAACTATATCCTCGACTTTTTGTGGATTCATGACATTTGGCTGGAGCGTTGTAATATAATCTTGTCGGACAGTTACTGACAGGATAATAAAGGGACGTTGCGTCGCTCGCTTTTTTTACGCGAAGTGTCCGCTGTTCGTTTGCTCAACAATATGACAACACTCAAGAAACGGGCAGTTCATGCCGGATTATGGACGATGGGAGGATATGCCACCAGTCAGGCAATCAGGCTGGGTAGCAACCTGATTCTCACGCGACTGTTGTTTCCTTCCATGTTCGGTGTGATGGCGATTGTTTCTGCCATTATGGCCGGCCTGGTGTTGTTTACCGATTTAGGTCTGCGGGAAAATATCATCCAGAGTCGACGTGGCGACGACCCGGTTTTTCTGAATACGGTATGGTCGATTCAGATTTTGCGCGGAGTTTCCTTGTGGCTGATTTCCGTGCTGCTCAGTGCCGGTTTGTACGTTGCTGACCATTATGGGTGGGTGGCGACGCGCACGGTTTATGCTTCCCCATTGCTGCCCTTTTTGATTCCGGTATCAACACTGGCGGTATTGATAGCGGCATTCGAGCCGACGTGGACATCGACTGCCAGCCGAAAGTTGCAACAGTCTAAAATTACTTTGATTGAGCTGTCGAGCCAGTTGGGCAGCATTTTGGTGATGTTGGTCTGGGTATGGTTGGATCGCAGCATCTGGGCATTGGTGGTGGGCGGTTTGAGCGCCAACATTATCCGCAACATTATTGTGTACTACATCATACCGGGTGAACCAAATCGCTGGCAGTGGGAGCGCGAAGCCGTCCAAGAGGTGTTTCATTTTGGTAAATGGATTTTTCTGGCGTCTATCGTGGGTTTTCTGTTTAACAATGGAGACAGGTTGTTGTTGGGCGGGTTGATTACCGCTCAGGAGTTGGGCGTGTACACCGTCGCCTTTTTTTTGGTCAGTTCAATCTCGCACATGGTAAGCCGGTTGGTGGGGAATGTGGCTTTCCCGGCGCTGAGCGAAGCCAGGCGAGAACGGCCAACCGAATTAAGGCGAGTGTATTATCATTTTCGTTTGCTGTTTGATGCAGGGCTGTTGTTTTTTGCCGGTTTTTTTTACATGACCGGCGAGTCAATCATCCATTTGCTGTATGACTCGCGTTACCATGAGGCCGGGCGCATCATGGAGATTCTGGCGTTATTGCTCGTTGCTGTGCGTTATAACCTTGCCGATCAGTGTTTTATCGTGTTGGGCAAGCCGAAGTACATGACTTACTTGATTGCGGTGAGAACCACCGCCATGTTTTTACTATTGCCTTGGGCATATCGGCATTATCAGTTGACGGGGGCAATCTGGGCCATTGTGGCGAGTTATTTTATCAGCATCCCGGTAACTTTTTATCTAAAGCACAAATTGCATTTATTGCATCTTGGTCGAGAGGTGTATACCTTGCCGATATTGGGCGTAGGGGTATTGGTTGGCTGGGCTTTTCTGAAAGTGGTTAGTGCTTGGCGATGACGGGTGATGGAAATGTTTTGCAAGGATGTCGATATTGTAACCTGACCGAGTGTATGGTGCAGCGCATGGCATTCGGGACGGTGGCGTTGTTTGGCAGCTTGGCATATACTGGACGCTTTATCGTGATAAATCAAATAATAATGGTCGTTTTTGGTGAACGTTTCAGTCTTGACCCGAATGTCTGAAAAATGATGCTGGCCATTGTTATTATCAATTTTCGAACTCCACAACTGATTGTGGATTGTTTGACTGGTCTGTTGCCCGAAATCTCCATTTTAGATGCGAAGGTCGTGGTGGTGGACAATTGTTCCGGTGATGATTCATTGGCGGTGATTGATGCCTGGCGGACCGCGCATGACCGGAGACAACAAATAGAGCTGGTGGCCGCTCCGACCAATGGCGGATTTGCCAGCGGCAACAACATCGGTATCCGGATGGTGACAGCGCAATATTATTTGTTGCTGAACAGCGATGCGCTGGTGCGACCCGGCGCTATTGCGACGTTGTTGGAAACCGCGCAACAATATCCGGACGCCGGTTTGTACAGCCCGCGACTGGAGTGGCCGGACGGGCGTGGGCAGGAGAGTTGCTTTCGTTTTCATACGCCGGTGAGCGAGTTCATGGGCGCAGCGCACACGGGCATAATCGATCGCTTGTTGCAGCGTTTCGTGGTGTACTGGCCGGTGCAGACCAGTATTGCCCGACCGGAATGGACGAGTTTCGCTTGCGTCATGGTGCGTCGCGAAGTGCTGGATGCGGTCGGCCTGCTGGATGAGGGTTATTTCATGTACTTTGAAGATATGGCGTTTTGTCGCAAGGCGCGACAGGCAGGTTGGGGGGTGGTGCACAACCCGGACGCACGGGTGGTGCATTTGCGCGGGGGCACGTCGACAGTCAAGGCATCAGCCAGCCGGAAAAAACGCGTGCCGCGTTATTATTATGAATCACGAACGCGTTATTTTTACCAGTTTTACGGCATTATCGGTCTTTGGGTGGCGAACCTGCTGTGGTGGTGTGGGCGTGCCATTGCCAAACTGCGTTTATGGCTGGGGCATCGTGACAAAACGGCGGTAGAACGACAATGGCTGGATATCTGGACGAATGCCATGACGCCGTTACGGCCCTATACCGCATCTGATGCACAGAAATAAAACGGGAACAGACATGATGCAGCGATTACCGGATTTCATGATCATTGGGGCGATGAAATCAGCTACGACGACCCTGCAGGAACAATTGGTGCAACAAGCGGGCATCTTCATGTGCGACCCGAAGGAACCCAATTTTTTTAGCGATGACGACCAGTTTGCACGTGGGCTGGACTGGTATACCGGGCTGTTTGCACAGGCTCCGGCGGGGGCTTTGCTTGGTGAAGCCAGCACGCACTATACCAAGCTGCCGACGCATCCGGATGCGGTGG
>JAJYGL010000136.1 GCA_021790625.1 Pseudomonadota bacterium
ATTCGGTTGCCCAATACAAGGCATTGATGCAAGCCGCGTTACAGCAACATACCATCGCCTTACTCATCAAACGCGAAGGCGAAACACTTTACATCACCCTGCAAACCAACTAAATCAGCGCCTAACCACGATGCGGCGAGAATACCTCGCCGCATCTCTTCGTCTTCAGTATCTGTGGCGCAGCGTTAAAAGCGTTAAACATGAGGATGTCTATTTGAAAGGCTACGCCAGCATCCCGGAACTGATACTGGGCCCAGCGGAATATTTCATGTATTACAACACGGAATGGTCACACAATGGTAGATCCCATTTTTTACCCAACAAAAAAGCAAAGTAACGCCGTCTTAATTACCGTGTAGTTTTAAATCGGTGGGGGGAAACCGCAGTGCCACCGCCAGACGGTTCCATGTGTTGATGGTGGCAATCGCGATGGTCAGGTACGCCACTTCTGTTTCGGTGAACTGCGCGCACAGGGTTGCATAAAGGTTGTCCGGCGCGCCTTGAGTTTCCAGTCGCGTCAGGCTTTCCGCCCAGGCCAGCGCCGCGCATTCGCGCGTGCTAAATACCCCGGCATCTTTCCAGGCTGGTAGCAGATCCAGTTTTATGGCGCTCACGCTCAGCTTGCGTGCGATGTTGAGGTGATATTGGATGCAAAAGGCGCACTGGTTGATTTGTGAGACGCGCAATTCGACGAGTTCGGTCAATTGCCTGTCGAGTCCGCTGGCGCTGACTGCCTTGCCCATGGCCAGCAGGGCAGCGTACACGGTGGGGGCAACCGTGGTGCTGAAGGTGGCGTAATCCATGCGTGCAGAAGCGTTCATGTGGGTTCCTTTGTCCGAGAAATTATATCCAGTAGATGCGAAGTCCGGTCATGCCGAGCAGAATCAGAGTAGCAGCCAGTGCTGACAAGGCCATGCCAAAAATGTGTACGCCATCCGCATGGCTTTTCTGGCTGCCGTGCGCAAGCATGACCGCGCGAGCGCCACTGGCAAGATGGGACAGCACGAAAAATACCGCAAACCAGTAATACGGAACCAGGTAAATATTAAATGCATCATGAATCAAACCTGCGGGTGCGCCCGTTGCAAAAGCCCAGTCCGAATCAATGCCGAGAAAGCGGCGCGCCAATATCAGCACTGCATCGATGTGACTAATCAGAAAAAACATCAGGTAAATGCCGGAAGCCATTTGGAAGGTGCGAAATCGGTCTGTCGACTGCGCGGTAAATTTCCATGCCATATAAAATCCACTGATGATCAGGGAAAAAAATCCGGCCAATAACAGCGGTTCGACCACCGGGGTACGGTAAATGTGACGCAAGAGCTTCATTACGGTGGTGTAGGCGGTCACGCCGATGAGACCAAAAAAATGGTTGGCGATATGGGCAGCAAGAAAAACCAGCAGTACAAGCAATGCAAGCACGCCGTGTGCGATGCGTAAACTGGCTGGATGTGGCGTTACAACTTGGGTAGAAGGCGCTTTGTCGCTGAAAGCAATCGTAATGGCCAGCGCAATCCACAATGCCGGAAACACCCACGCCAGAAGCGGTGCAATCCCCAGCATGAAAAAAACAGCGCCGCCAAAGACAAACATGGGTGGTGCGGCAACAGCCAGCAGGGCAATGCGCCGGGCATGCCGTTGCGCAGGGCTTGGATTCTCGATCATTGACAAGTGCATTGCCAAAACCAGTGCCAGCACCGGGACAAGAAATGCAAGCAACAACAACAAGCCGGCAGCAAATGTGTGGACGTAACCCCCTGATGCAGGCGGGCTTGTGATCAGGGCATGAAAACCCATCAATGGTAATGGATACAACAGCGCAGCCAGTGGGGCAGCATACCAAAGCAATTGCTGGGCATGCGCATGGCGTGCAGGCGCATCAACGCGGATAAACATTTTTCCCTCTGAAGGTTTTGAAATTGTCGCCAGATTAGTGCTAAAATGGTCTTGCGATAAGTGCCATTTACATTTATTTGATTAGACCAATTACTAGCCTGTTTTTGCACAAATGACGCGTCGTGCCATAAGCGAATTTAGACAAAGATTGGTCAAGGGCGTGTATGCGACGGGCTAAGGACGTTGAAATTGCTTTGGCACCACGCCTGGCGGGTGTTTCTTTGCAACGTTGGCTATATGCCGAGTTACGCCAGGTAATTTTGGATGGCCGGTTGACGCCGGGCGCCCGATTACCGGCCAGCCGCGATCTCGCTGAGCGTTATCAGCTGTCGCGCGGCACAGTCGTGTCGGTGTTTGCCCAGTTGAGTGCCGAAGGCTACCTGACGGGCGCGGTAGGACGGGGCAGTTTTGTGGCATCGACACTGCCGGAGCAGTGGTTGCGTGCTTCTTCCACGGCCCATTGGGTAAGCAGCGAGCGCCAGCGTTCACCGCCGATCATACCGCAATTATCCTTGCGTGGACAGTTGCTGGCGCGCTCCCCCTTTCCGATGGCGGTACGTGCTTTCCCAGCGCGTGCTTTTCGTGCCAGCCAGCCTGATCTGGCGGCTTTCCCGATCGACCTGTGGGTGCGTACTGCCACGCGCAAGGCGCGGCTGTCGCCTCGCAGCCTGTTGACAGATGGCGATGTGTGTGGCTATCTGCCGCTGCGGCAGGCAATTGCCGAGCACTTGTGTGCTGCACGCGGCATACGCTGTTCGGCTGAACAGGTGGTAGTGCTGGGGAGCGTTCAACAGGTCATCGATGTGAGCGCCCGGCTGTTGCTGGATCCTGGTGACGCCGTCTGGATGGAGGATCCCGGTTATCCGGGTGCGCGCCAGGTACTGGAAGCAGCCGGCGCACGCATCGTCGGTGTACCGGTGGATACGTCGGGCATGGATGTTGCAGCTGGGCGTACATTGGCGCCAGCGGCCCGTTTGGCCTATGTTACCGCAGGTAGACAGGCGCCCCTCGGCCATCCATTGGCGCTGGAACGCCGCATGGCGTTGTTGGCCTGGGCCCAACAGGCGCAGGCCATGGTGATTGAAGACGATTACGACAGCGAATACAATTTTACAAGTGGGCCCTTGGCTGCTTTGAAAAGCCTGGATCAAGCGGGGCGGGTGATTTATTGCGGAACCTTCAGCAAATTGCTGTTCCCGGCACTGCGTCTGGCTTACGCCGTGTTACCCGATTCATTGATGGCACCGTTTACCGCAGCACTGTCGCTGACTTGCCGTCATGTTGCGCTGGAACCACAATTGAGCTTGTCTGCGTTTATTGTCGAAGGCCATTTGGGACGCCACATTCGTCGCATGCGCCAGTTGTATGCCGAGCGTGCCGAGGCGCTGCAACAGGCAGCGATCACCCATTGGGCGGGTTTGCTGCATGTGCCTGCCATTCACACGGGGCTGGATGCGCCGGCCTTTCTGCCGGCGGGCGTCGATGACAAACGGGTGAGTCGACTGGCTGCCGCAGCCGGCATCGAAACGCGGCCGATGTCGTTTTATCAAGTGAGC
>JAJYGL010000211.1 GCA_021790625.1 Pseudomonadota bacterium
ATCCCATCTACTCCTGCGTACGCCAACGTACAGATACAGGTGTATCGTGGGAACATACTGTCCTGCGACCAGATATTTCATTCTTTTTCGCCGAAGTTGCATCATTCACAGGAGTCAAGGTCATGAGTAAAGAGCAAAAGAGCAACAAGATAGAAAAAAAACCAGCCACCAAAACGCCCAAGGAAAAAAAAGCAGCAAAAAAAATCAAGAAGGAAGCCAAGGAATCCATCGTCGTCTGAATTGATTCCGGGAGCGTATCATAAGCATAAAAACATTATGGCCCAAGGTTCGGGCACGAAACATACCACGCAATGACCGGGATGCTGATTTGTTGCGTTCAGAGCTATTCAGCATTGAACAACTGAAGCATCATGCAGTAAGCCTGGCCGGTCAGCACCGTATTGACCCACGTGCGGGACGGGATAAATTATTGCCTCGCCTGGCGGATAACGCCCGCGTTCTGCTCACCGCATACGACGTTGTAATCGCAACGGCCACCCCGGGACAAAGAATCATTCCGGCGGAAGCCTGGTTACTCGACAATTTTTATCTCATCGAACAGCAAATCAGCCTCGCGCGACGGCATTTGCCACGCGGCTTCAGCCAGCAATTGCCGCGGCTTGCGAATGGCTCATCCGCCGGATTTCCGCGCATCTACGATTTGGCGCTGGAGTTGATTTCACACATGGATGGTCGCGTTGACAGCGATAACACCACCCAATTCGTTGCTGCCTATCAGAGCGCCGAACCATTGAAACTCGGCGAGTTATGGGCATTTCCCGTCATGTTGCAGTTGGCGCTACTGGAAAATCTGCGCCGCGTCGGTGTGCGAATCGCCCGGCGGCGCGAAGAACGCGATGCTGCCATTGCCTGGGCAAACCGCATGCTCGAAGCGGCTGGAACGGAACCGAACCAACTCATCCATCTGCTGGCCGAATTTGCCAACGCCGATGTCCAGTTGACCGCGCCTTTTGTAGAGGAGTTTTATGGCCGGTTACAGGCTCAAGGGTCTGCCATGGCCTTTGTGCAGACCTGGGTCGAACATAAATTACTCGACCAGGGCGTAACGGCAGCACAGTTGTCAGAAACAGCAGGCCGAACAGCCGCAACCAACCAGATTTCCATTGCCAACAGCATTGGCAGTCTGCGCTTCATCGGCACCATGAACTGGAATGAGTATGTCGAATCGCTCAGCATCGTCGAACAGACTTTGCGTCAAGACCCGGCAGGCATGCATGCCAGGCAGGATTTTGCCAGCCGCGACCGTTATCGGCACGCCATTGAAGACATCACGCGCGACTGTTCGCTCAACGAACCGGCGGTTGCGCGTGAGGCTCTGACGCTCGCGCAGAATGCAGCCGTTCAGTACGGTACGGATGATCGTTCCGCGCATATTGGCTACTATCTGGTCGATCGTGGCCGACCCATTCTGGAACGTACGTTAGGCTGCGGGTTTTTGTGGAAACGACAGATAGGGATGATGCATCAGAATATTCGTTTGGGTCTGTATCTTGGCGGCATTGCCTTATTCACGGCACTGACTCTGGCATTGATACTGTCTAAATTTTCCGGGTTCGCGCCGGACGATTGGCGCTTTGATTTCCTGGCGTTTACCGGTCTTATCGCCAGTTCGTCGCTGGCCATTGCGCTGGAAAACCTGCTGGTAACGGTTTTTCTGGCGCCACGCGCTTTGCCACGGCTTGATTTTTCGCAAGGAATACCAGCTGAGCACCGCACCATGGTGATCGTTCCCACTTTGCTTGGCAAGCTTCAGGATGTGGATGATCTCGTCGAAGCACTGGAAATACGCTACCTTGGCAATCGCGACGCCAACCTGTTTTTCGCCTTGCTGACTGATTTCCACGACGCGCCGGAGTCCTCGCAACCGGATGACGAACCATTGCTCGCGCGTGCGCGTGTAGCGATTGAAGCGCTCAACGAAAAATATCGCGATGACCGTCCGTGCATTTTCTATCTGTTCCACCGCCCGCGGATGTGGAATCCCTACGAACGGGTGTGGATGGGTTACGAGCGCAAGCGGGGAAAGCTGGAGCAATTCAACGCCTTGCTGCGTGGCGAAGCGCAGGCGGCATTTTCCGATCAAGTCGGCGATACCAGCATCCTTCCCTCGATCAAATACGTCATTACCCTGGATACGGACACACAGTTGCCGCGTGACGCCGCGCACACGCTGATCGGCAATCTGGCACATCCGCTGAATCGACCGATTTACGATGCCAAAAAAGGCCGCATTGTTGCCGGTTATGCAATTTTGCAGCCACATGCGGCAATCAGTCTGGCCAGTGCCAACCAATCGCGTTTTAGCAAGCTGTTTGCGGGTGATTCGGGCATAGACCCTTATTCGCGCGAACTGTCGGATGTCTATCAAGATTTGTTTGGGGAAGGTTCATTCATCGGCAAAGGCATCTACGATGTGAATGCGTTTCGACAGGCTGTTGATGGCCGGTTTCCGGAAAACCTCATTCTCAGTCACGACTTGCTCGAAAGCGGATATGCGCGTTCCGCATTGGTCAGCGACGTTGAACTGATTGAATCACACCCGACCAGTTATACGCTTGAAACCAGCCGACGCCACCGCTGGATTCGTGGCGACTGGCAGCTTGCCGGCTGGCTGCTGCCGCGCGTTCCTGCACCACAAGCACCGGACGGAACCCGCGTGAAACGACAAAAAAACCCGCTTTCAGCACTATCAGTCTGGAAGCTGTTCGACAACCTGCGCCGCAGTCTGGTACCGCCTGCATTGCTGACTTTGCTCACAGTTGGTTGGCTGTTTGGTCCGGGGTCACCCTGGTTCTGGAGCCTGATGGTATTGGGTATCGTATTGTTGCCCAGTTTGCTTGGCGCTGTCATCGAGCTCATCCGCAAACCGGAAGAACGCAATTGGCTGGTGCATCTGGTCTTGACGGGCAAATCCCTGAGCCGCCCAATCCAGCTGATTTTCCTAAGTCTGGTTTTTTTGCCTTATGATGCGCTGACTTGCCTGGATGCGATCATGCATTCGGGTGTGCGTATGCTGTTCACGCGCCGGGGTTTGTTGCTCTGGCAACTAAAAATTTATGCGGAACGCAACGCCTGCCGTACCGTAGGCGATTTTTTTCGTGTGATGTGGTTCGCGCCGGTGTTCGCGCTGGTGCTGGCCTTGTCTCTGGTTTGGGCTCTGACGCTGCGACAAATTCCTCCACTAGAGCTGCTGTTCTGCGCGCCCTTTGCGTTGTTGTGGTTGGCATCGCCACTGATTGGCTGGTGGATCAGCAAGCCTCTCATTCCTGCCGCGGCGGATTTGACCCCAAACCAGCGGATATTCCTGCATGGGGTAGCGCGGCGAACCTGGCGCTATTTTTCCGACCTCACCGCTGCAGCCGACAATTGGTTGCC
>JAJYGL010000075.1 GCA_021790625.1 Pseudomonadota bacterium
GCCGGATGATGCGCAAGAACCTCGCCGTTTCAAAGACATTGTTGCCACCTTGCTGGTATCCCTCATTGTCTACGGCATCCTCACCATCGTCATCGCCGGTGTCCGTGAACACCACGACCGCTGACCAGCAGAACTGCCAACTTTTCCGCCACGCGCGCCACGTTTCCGGCCGAGTCAGACGCCAACCCCTCTGCACGGCCTGGCAGCACCGGCTATCCACACGCAGTGCGTGACGCGACCTTCCTGATTTGGTCTGCAACGCGGTTCATGAGGAGCAAATCAGCAACGCCCCAACCAAACCTCAACGCAACAATTATTTTTTAATGGTATTGACTGTTATTAATAATAAATGATACTGTTCGCGTCAGCATTATGTTGATAAACACCAAACGACAAATACCCGACACCCGGGGTTGAAGAAAAGTCGATTGTAAACTATAACCAAGAGGATAAAAAAACCAATCGGATGTCGGAATTATCAGAGAAACATGCCGAATATCAGATTCCATCTCAGTGTCATGTTGTAATGAAGTGATAAGAACACAACATCGTCCACAGTATTGTTTGAGGAGACAGGCCATGGAAAAGACTGAACAAATGACCCGCAGAGAATTGATATACCGTATCTTGCAGATGGGCGGCCTTGCCGGAGCCAGCGCATTGCTTGCCGGTTGTAATATCGGCAACAGGAAGGCGCCAGTGATGAAACCCGCCGCTTCATCGGGTCCGGCGCCAGTGAACAGCGTCGCCGCAGCGCCTGCCGTAACAAATGCCGTTACCAGCACAGCCGGCAATGCGCCAGCGGTTGCGACAGGGAATCTGAACCAGTTCGGCATGAATGTCTGGACCTTAAGTGATTGGGACGGCAGTTTTGCTTTTGTCGACGCGATGAAGCACGCACGACCCTGGTTCAAAAATGGTGCGACAAGCACTCCGGCCCCGACCGACGAAAATGGATGGCCGACCAGTGACGCGGCAACAGTCGTTTATTCCGGGATGCCAGAGCACATCAACGGCACCTACAAATTGATTTTTACAGGTCAGGGGGAAATTGGCTTTGTTTTTTATCAATCGGGAACCATCACGAATCAGGTATATGACGCGTCCACAAACACGACAACCGCTGATGTCAACTTTGCCGTACCGCCCCAAAAAGTGGCAACGGGTGGCGCCTCGGTAGGTATTTCCATCACCAATTCGCAACGTACGCCGTCATCGCCAATCGGTTCCGGATTTACCAATATGCGACTGTATCGCCCCGGATATCCCACGAATGGCAGCGTTGTATTCACAGATTATTATGTGAAGGCAATGCAGATCGGCAGCGTCATCCGCACGATGGACTGGACTGCAACCAATGGAAACACGATTGTTAACTGGAACGACCGCAACACGCCACTGACATTCGCCAAGCCATACCCTTCGTATATTAGCGGAACCACCAAAATGGGCGGATCAATCGTTCCGGGTGCCCAGCCTTATGTCGCCCTGGAACATCATATCCAGCTCGCAAACGCAACCGGGCGCGATTTATGGCTCAACATTCCCGTCGTGGCAAGCGACGATTTCGTGACCAAAATGGCGCAAGCCATCCTGTATGGTACGAATGGCACCGACCCGTACACATCACCGCAATCCAACCCGGCGTACCCGCCATTGAATCCTGGTCTGAATGTGTATATTGAATACGCAAACGAAACATGGAATTTTTCTGCCGGATTCTGGTGCTACCACGTCATCATGGCCTTGATAAACACGCTACCAGCCAGCCATCCGATTTATTCCGTCGTCCCGCAAACCAATGTGTATTACACTGGATTCAGATATACGGCGTACCGCATCTCCCAGATTAGCGACCTGTTCCGGTCGGTGTTTGGTGATTCTGCCATGATGACCCGGGTGCGCCCGGTATTGATGGGACAAAAAGGTACGGCCAATCACGGAACGATGGATTGGCTGGATGCATATGGCGCAACGCTAAACCCGCCAAGAGAAGTCAAATCCTACATTTATGGCGCCGGCGGATCCGGATACTATGGCGTCAATGTCATGGCATCGACTCCAGACACATATTTCACACCAGGCAATTACCCGGATACGGCGACTACCGCCGCATTCCCCCTCGACGCCATGGCAGCAAAGAACTACGGTCTGCAACGCATTGCCTATGAGGGCGGCGATGGCGTGGACAACATTCCAACAGCAAACAAACTGGCCATCAACGCCGACCCACGCATGGAAACGATGACCATCGACATGCACAACCTGTGGTCTGCTGATGGCGGCGATTTGCTGGTGTACTACACCATGACCGGCGCCGCGGATTGGGAATTCACGCCGGACATCAGCAATCTGGATACGCCCAAGTGCAATGCGCTATATAGCCTTTCCGGAAAACCTCGCGCCGCAGTAACCCTGGGGCAAGTGTTGCCAGGCGAAATGCTGGTCGGCACCTTGCCCAACGTAGCGGATTCAAACGGATTTAGCGGGTATACCTTGAACAGGTCATACGGCAAGGTAATTGGCGGCATCAGGCCGGGGCAGTGGGTTGCATTTCCAGGCAACTCAACAAAAGCATTCAACGCAAACCTGAGTGTCAACGCCATTGCACTGGCAGACAGCGTACTGACCCTATGGATCAATGGAACCCAGACAGGTAATGTATCCTTATCAGAAAACAGCAACCTGGTATGGAGCGCTGCCACAAGCGCTCTCATACCACAAGGATTGGTCATGGTTCGATTACAACTGGTCAGCGGCAACATCATTGTTCGATCCATCAACGTCCAAGCCACTTAACCTGAATTTTGCATGAATTCGCACGGCAATGATGCGGCGTGTACCGTTGTGGCGAGAATTATGGAAGCGCTTTCTTAAGAAAGCGCTTCTCCGTAGCAAAATAATCGGACCGCAACCCACCCCGAAGAAGCACAGGGTGGCTGTGATATGGCAAAGTGAAACACGTAGCAATGACGCATCTTGCCCATGGATCATAAATACCATAAGCACCAGAAGTAACGAACACCCCGCTCGTGCCACTCGTTCCAGCCAAACATTCTTTTAAAAATTATTCTTTTGCTTTATCGTGTTACCACTCCCTCGCGTTTTTTCCAGAATCCCCTCTTGTGCATCACCACACGATTCATTAAAATGTCCAACATATTGTGCTCACAATTTTTTATAACACAATATATTGTGTATAAACCGTGAACAAGCTGTGGATAAGTACTGCACACCTATTGCACATCTATTGTTCATCATGGTCAATGATAGAAATAAATCAACGGAGGATGTCGAATGCAAACTGCGATTTCAGTGGTATCGGATAATGGGCAAGAACGCCTGATGTCGACAAACATGTCAGAACCGCACGCGTCGATTGG
>JAJYGL010000034.1 GCA_021790625.1 Pseudomonadota bacterium
AAGGCTTTTTGCCGATAATGGCAGCCATATCGCCACCAAGTGTTGCGCATAGCGCCGGGTTGACGTAGATACGGCGGCATTCGGTATCGTAACGCGCGATGGTATCCGGTGAGTTTTCGACCAGGGCGCGCCATTCCTGCTCGCGCATGGTCAGCAATTCCTCCTGACGTTTCCTGTCGTCGATGTTGAACGTGACGCCGATAAACCGCCGACCACGATTATTTTCATGACGATCGGTAATTTTGCCGTAGTTCGCAAGCCACACCCATGTGCCGGAGCGGGAACGAACCCTGAATTCACAGCGGTATTGTGCCGTCACCCCCATTAAATGATCATTGATGGCTGTCTGGACCAGAGGAATGTCGTCGGGGTGGACGATTTCGAAAATGTCATCGATATGGGTGATGGCACCTTCTTTACCATAACCCAGTTCGGCGAAGATTTTGTCTGCTTTGCGGACGACATCGCCAGTAATCAGATCGTTTTCCCAGAGATCCAGTCCGGCCGCTTCCAGCGCAAGTTCCAGGCGTTCCTTGTTGGCGTCCTGTTCAGTCATGCTCATATTTCAATCAGGGTATGGGAGTGCGCCAGCGTAGCCGATGTCGCGTAACAGCCCGGCGAAAGATGTGATGACACCAGCGGCATTATAGAGCTGATGGGCAGCCCACACCTTAATGACACTGACGGTATGGCCCGTGCTCTTGTTCGTGCCGAAATCAAAATACGATGCCAGATCATCCGTTGCATTTGAGAACCCCAGTCCGGTACTTTCCGAGTAATAACAGATCGAGTCTGGTGCAATAATGTCAGGTATATTGCTTTGGCTCGAATACATGATCAGGTTTTCATTCAGATTGTAAATATAGTGCGTTTCGGTGCTTTTTGTTTGATCAGGGTGATTGTCGAGGCGGATGATGCCAGCATCGAGTGACGCGCTGTTGGTCGATTGCGTCACGGCAGTGATATAAAAATTGCTCAGTATAGTTGTGGCCGTGCGTCCGGTTATCGTTGCGATTTGTGCCACCACTTCGGCGCTCGATGGCGGAGTGGGAGCGGTAGTCAACAAAAATTCCCCAATCGCCCATGCTTGCGTCAGCGTTCCGGTTATATAACTGCCGGTTAAAGCGTAATTATTCGCCGGGTTGGATGACCAAAGCGCGATTCCGGCAAAGCTGCCGAAAGCGGAAACAATGCCGCCGGCCAGCGTTTCGATTTGGGCGGCCGTTGCTGCATTCAACAAGGCGGACTGTAAAGTTGGCGCCGTTCTGGCGTCGTTAGCCAGAGCGCACGGGCTTGCAGCAAGCATGGCGCTATATGTGGTTTGCGGCAGTTCCGGTACGGCTCTCCCGGCACCGTCACCATTGACGACCCAAATGTCATTCTTGGCAATGGCCGCTGCGATAAGGGGGATAATCGAATTGATTGGTCCGATTTCACCTGGAATGACACATCCCAGCGTAGTCCCAGTTCCATTTTCGAACGTGTTGATGGTATTGAATATTGAATATTCGACGTCCATTAGCGTCAGGCTGTCCGCGGCATCGGGTGAACCCATCATTGCCAGCACACAGCAATTTGTCGATGCATCATAATCTTTTACTTGAACTGAACCTTGCCAGCCACGGTTCGCCAGTTCATCTATGACACTGACCGCGTCACGATAACTGCCGCCCCCGCCGCTTCCAAGAACAGCGGCGCCAGCGGCGACGTATTGAAAATCGGTGATTCCAAATTCATAAACAGTCATGATTTTCCCAGGTTGTTGATATAAGTTTAACGGAGAAAAAGTCTCTGCTGAAGAATGATTCGCGATGCAGGATAATACCTGAATAATATTGATTTGTGGAATGGCGATGAATGGTTTTAAAGGCGTTCTTTTGAAAGCAGATCGACCTTGTCGCAATGACAAGTGTCGTCTGTGCTTGGTATATATTCGTGTGGTCATTGATTTGTCTGATGGCTTCTGGCCGGTTGCTGTGTTAGAATCTTCGGCTTGTTTGCGCTGAATAGTCATTGAATCTCATGGAATCTTTTGCCAAAGAAACACTGCCGGTCAGTCTTGAAGAAGAAATGCGCCGTTCGTATCTGGATTACGCCATGAGTGTCATCGTCGGGCGAGCGTTGCCGGATGTGCGCGATGGTTTGAAACCGGTGCACCGGCGTGTGTTATACGCCATGCACGAAATGTCCAATGACTGGAACCGTGCTTATAAAAAATCGGCGCGTATCGTTGGCGATGTCATCGGTAAGTATCACCCGCACGGCGATACAGCGGTATATGACACGATTGTGCGTATGGCGCAGGACTTTTCCTTGCGTTACCCGTTGGTGGATGGTCAGGGTAACTTCGGTTCGGTGGACGGGGATAGTCCTGCGGCCATGCGGTATACCGAAATTCGTATGGCACGTATTGCGCATGAGTTGCTGGCCGATCTGGACAAGGAAACGGTTGATTTTGGGCCCAATTATGATGGTTCCGAACATGAACCCCTGATTTTGCCGGCCAAAATCCCCAATTTGTTGATTAATGGTTCGTCCGGCATTGCCGTGGGAATGGCAACCAATATTCCGCCTCATAACTTGACGGATGTGTGTGAAGCTTGCCTTGTTTTGCTCAAGGAGCCGGGCACGGAAATCGAAACGTTGATTGATATCATTCGTGCGCCGGATTTTCCCACGGCAGGCATTATTTATGGGATAAGCGGCGTCCGGCAAGGCTATCTCACCGGGCGTGGGCGGGTGGTGATGCGTTCACGCACGCATTTCGAAGATCTGGACAAAAATGGCAATCGTCAGTCCATCATCATCGATGAACTGCCTTACCAGGTCAATAAAGCCAATCTGTTGATCAAGATTGGTGAGATGGTGCGTGAAAAACGCCTCGAGGGTATTTCCGATTTGCGCGACGAGTCGGATAAGTCCGGCATGCGCGTGGTCATCGAGCTCAAACGGGGCGAGGTGGCGGAAGTTGTACTGAACAATCTGTTGAAGCATACACAGATGCAGGATACTTTCGGCATGAATATGGTGGCGCTGGTGGATGGACAACCGCGCTTGCTGAACCTGAAAGAAATGCTGGAAGCCTTTTTGCGTCATCGGCGCGAAGTGGTGACGCGGCGTGTGCGTTACGAATTGCGCCGTGCACGTGAGCGCGGGCATTTGTTGGAGGGGTTGGCGGTAGCGTTGTCGAACGTGGATGAAATCATCGCGCTCATCAAGGCAGCACCAACACCGGCCGAAGCAAAATTGGCGTTGATGCAGCGGCGTTGGCGCTCGGCGTTGGTGGAAGAAATGTTGACCCGCGCCAGTGTCGATGCCGGGTTGTACCGGCCCGAAGGTTTGGCGGCCGAATTTGGTTTTGCGGCGGATGGTTATCGTTTGTCGGATACGCAGGCGCAAGCCATTCTGGATTTGCGCCTGCAACGGTTGACCGGGTTGGAGCAAGAAAAAATCTTCTCCGAATACGGTGAAATTGTCACTAAAATTGCGGACTTGCTGGATATCCTTGCCCGACCGGAGCGTATCACGCAAATCATCCGGGAAGAGTTGGAGCAGATTCGGAATCAGTTTGGTGATGCGCGCCGTTCCGAGATTGTGGCGCATGCACAGGATTTGGGTGTCGAAGATTTGATTACGCCGCAGGACATGGTGGTCACCCTGTCGCATGGCGGTTACATGAAATCGCAACCGTTGGACGATTATCAGGCGCAAAAGCGGGGCGGGCGCGGTAAGCAGGCGACGCAGACCAAGGACGATGACTTCATCGAACGGTTGTTTGTTGCCAACAGTCATGATTATATTCTGTGTTTTTCCAATTTTGGCCGGGTATACTGGGTCAAGGTATATGAAGTGCCGCAGGGTAGCCGGCAGTCGCGCGGTAAACCGATTGTCAATCTGTTGTCGCTGGGGGATGGCGAGAAAATCAATGCTATTTTGCCGGTCAAAGAATTTGTCGATAATCGCTATGTGTTTATGGCCACTTCGTCTGGTGTGGTGAAAAAGACGCCGCTTTCCGAGTTTTCCAACCCGCGTCGTGCCGGCATCATTGCCGTCGGGCTCGATGAGCAGGATTATCTGGTTGGCGTAGCGTTGACCGATGGACAGCATGATGTCATGTTGTTTTCCAACGGTGGGAAGGCCGTGCGGTTCGACGAAAACGATGTGCGTTCGATGGGACGTAATGCGCGTGGTGTTCGAGGCATGAAGCTTGGCGAAGGGCAGCGGGTCATTTCGTTGCTGGTCGCGGAAAACGAAGCACTTTCGGTGTTGACGGCGACGGAGAATGGTTACGGCAAGCGGACCAATGTGGCCGAATATACGCGGCATGGGCGTGGTTCGCAAGGCATGATTGCGATTCAGACCACGGCGCGTAATGGTCAGGTTGTGGCAGCGACGCTGGTTGAGCCGGATGACGAAATTATGCTGATTACCGATGGTGGCGTGCTGATTCGTACCCGTGTGCGTGAAGTGCGGGAGATGGGGCGTGCCACACAGGGTGTTACGCTCATCAATCTGGACGCGGGCCAAAAGTTGATTGGTGTCGAGCGTGTCGCAGAAAGCGAAGGAGAAAGTGAATGACCTTGCCATCATTGACGTCATCCCCGACATCAACTTCGGCCGGTTCACCCGTTTATAATTTCAGCGCTGGTCCGGCTGTGTTGCCTAAAACGGTGCTGGCGCAGGCACAGGCAGAAATGCTCGACTGGCATGGTTCCGGTATGTCAGTGATGGAAATGAGTCATCGTGGTCCGGAGTTCATGTCAATCATTGCTGATGCAGAATCGGATCTGCGCGCTTTGATGGGTATTCCTGACCAGTATCGTGTGTTGTTTCTGCAAGGCGGTGCGTGGACACAATTCGCCATGGTGCCGATGAACCTGATGCGTGGTCGTGCTGGTGTGGATTACGTGCATACCGGGATATGGGCAGAAAAGGCCATCGAGGAAGCGCGACGTTATGCGACGGTACATTTGGCTGCCAGTGGTGAGGCAACGGGATTTCATGCTGTCCCGCCGCAATCTGGTTGGCAACTCGATGGCGAGGCGGCATATGTCCATATCACCACCAATGAAACCATTGGCGGGGTGGAGTTCCACTGGACACCAGAAACAGGTGAGGTGCCGTTGGTGGCAGATATGTCGTCCGACATTTTGTCGCGTCCGGTTGATGTCAGCCGGTTTGGCCTGATTTATGCCGGGGCACAAAAAAATATCGGTCCGGCCGGGTTGACAATCGTCATCGTGCGGGAAGATTTGCTGGCTGAACCCGTGATCGGCACGCCGACCATGCTGGATTATCGTACCTATGTCGAATACGGCTCGATGTTCAATACACCGCCTACTTTTGCCATCTATATGGCGGGGTTGGTGTTTCGCCATCTGAAGGCGATGGGAGGGTTGGAAGCTGCGGCACAGCGCAATCGCCTAAAATCCGATTTGTTGTATCAGGCCATCGATGGTAGCAATGGTTTTTATCGGAATCCGGTCGCGGCGGAGAGTCGCTCGCGCATGAATATACCCTTTACCTTGGCCGATCCCACACTCGACGGGCTTTTTTTGCGTGAAGCCGAATCGCGCGGGTTGTTGCAGTTAAAAGGACACCGTCTGACCGGTGGCATGCGTGCGTCTTTGTACAATGCCATGCCGCTGGCTGGGGTGGAAGCCTTGGTGGATTTTATGCGGGACTTTTCCCGTTTGCGTGCCTGACGCGGGTGATGGTATGGCGGGTGATATGGCAAACGATACCGGGCAGGAAAATACCGAACAATTGACGACGTTACGCACGCAAATTGATACGGTGGACAATGAATTGCTGTCGCTGCTGAATCAGCGGGCTGCATTGGCTCAGGCGGTGGGTACGCTGAAACGGGGAACGATTTATCGCGCGGAACGTGAAGCGCAGGTTCTGCGTCGCATGGCTGCGCAAAATTCAGGTCCATTATCCGATAAATCCGTGATGTTCCTGTTTCGTGAAATCATGTCGGCCTGCCTGGCGTTGGAACATCCTTTGCGGGTTGCCTATCTTGGTCCGCAAGGGACATTCAGCCATGCCGCAAGTTTGCGGCAATTCGGTCATGCTGCGCTGTTACAACCCTGCGTGTCGATCGATGAAGTATTTCATGAGGTCGAGGCAGGCAATACCGAGTATGGCGTGGTGCCGGTCGAGAACTCGACGGAAGGAGCAGTCAACCGGACGCTGGACCTGTTGCAGACGACACCCTTGTTCATCTGCGGTGAAATGGAGCTCCGTATTCATCACGTGTTGATGCGCAAGGTGGAAGGGTTGGATGGAGTGCGTGTCATTTATTCACATGCGCAATCTTTTGCGCAGTGCCATGACTGGATTTCGCGTCATTTGCCTGGCGTCGCGCAAGTGGCGGTTGCCAGTAATGCGGAAGCCGCACGGCTTGCTGGCCTGGATGCCTCTGCGCTGGCCATTGCGGGTGAGGAGGCTGCTCGACAGTATGGTTTGCAGTGTCTGTTTACGCATATTGAAGATGAAGCGGATAACACGACGCGCTTTATGGTTATTGGTAAATCGGATGCGGAACAACCCAGTGGACAGGATAAGACTTCTTTGCTGATGGCGTCTGCGTCAGCCAGCCAACCAGGCGCGATCGTGCGTTTGCTGGAGCCCTTCCGGGATGCGGGGGTTTCGTTGACCAAGCTGGAATCACGGCCGGCACGACAAGCGCTGTTTCCTGTGTCTGTCACGCCGTGGGAATATGTATTTTTTGTGGATATTGAAGGGCATCGAAAGGATGTTTCGGTGCAGGCGGCGCTGGAGCGGGTAAAAACCGAAGCGAGTTTTTTGCGTGTGTTGGGTTCTTATCCGAGGTGTGTATTATGATGGCATGTGATTTGGCTCCTGCACATGTGCGAACATTGCTGGCGTACCAGCCTGGCAAGCCGATAGAAGAACTGGCGCGAGAGTTTGGTCTTGCCATTCACGATATCGTCAAGTTGGCGTCGAACGAAAATCCATTGGGCAGCAGTCCTCGCGCCTTGTTGGCAATCGATCAGGCATTGCCAGAAATGGCGCGTTATCCGGACGGCAATGGTTATGTGCTGAAAAGCGCATTGTCACGCAAATTTTTGGTGCAGCCAGCGCAAATCGTGCTGGGTAATGGTTCAAACGATGTGTTGGATCTGGCAGCGCGTACCTTTTTGCATTCAGGGGCTTCCGCAGTGTATGCGCAGCATGCGTTTGCGGTTTATCCGTTGGTGACGCAGGCGGCGGGCGCGCGAGGTATTTGCGTGCCGGCGAAGGAGTATGGTCACGATCTGGAAGCCATGTTGGCGGCGATAGCGCCAGATACACGGTTGGTATTCATCGCCAACCCCAATAATCCAACCGGAACACTCTTGTCGAACGAGGCGTTGCTGTTTTTTCTGCAGCGCGTTCCTCCGCAGGTGTTGGTGGTGCTGGACGAAGCCTATGGTGAGTATCTGCCTGAGAATTTGCGCTCAAAGTCAATGGACTGGTTGGCTGAGTTCCCTAATTTGCTGGTAACCAAGACTTTTTCCAAAGCGTATGGTCTGGCTGGTCTGAGGATAGGTTATGCGCTGGCGCACCCTGATGTGGCGGAGTTAATGAATCGGGTACGTCAACCGTTCAATGTGAGCAGTTTGGGTTTGGTGGCAGCGGCTGCCGCGCTGGACGATGATGATTTTATTGCGCGCGGTTATGCCGCTAATCGTTTGGGTATGGCACAATTGACTCAGGGCTTGCGAAACTTGGGTATTGAGTTCATCCCTTCAGAAGCCAATTTTCTGGCGTGCCGCATCGGTAACGCGAGTATGGTGTATCAGCGCCTTTTGGCGCAAGGTGTGATTGTACGGCCGATAGCGGCTTACGGTATGCCGGAGTTTTTGCGCGTCAGCGTGGGGCTGGCGGCAGAGAATGAACGATTTTTGCGGGCGTTGAAAACCGCCATCGAGGAGCAGTGATGATTATTGTGATGAGTCCGGAAGCCACCGAACAACAGATCGAGGCAGTGGTAAAAAAGATTCAGGAATATGGTTGTGATGCCAATATTTCCCGTGGTGTCGAGCGCACGCTGATTGGCGCCATTGGTGATGAACGACGCATCAATCAGGAAACCATTGACGCGATGCTGGGTGTTGAACAGTCGATGCATATTGTGAAGCCTTATAAAATCGTTACCCGTGAGTGGCATAAGGAAAACACGGTCATCGACATCAGCGGCGTGCCTTTGGGTGGCAATACTGTACAGGTGATTGCTGGCCCCTGTTCGGTGGAAACGCAACCGCAGATGGATGCGGCAGCGTATTACGTCAAGGCGGCCGGGTGTCGTTTGATGCGCGGCGGTGCGTTCAAACCGCGTACCAGCCCTTATGCTTTTCAGGGTAAAGGTGTCGAAGGGCTGGAAATGTTTCGTCGTGCAGCCGATGCCGAAGGGTTGCCGATTGTGACCGAACTGATGGATGTCCGCATGCTGGAAACTTTCATGGAATGGAATGTGGATGTCATCCAGATTGGCACGCGCAACATGCAAAATTTTGATTTGCTGAAAGAAGTCGGTCGCGTCAATAAGCCGGTGATTCTCAAGCGAGGCATGTCGGCCACGATTTCGGAATGGTTGATGGCGGCCGAATACATTGCTGCGGGTGGTAACCATAATATCATTTTTTGTGAGCGAGGCATTCGCACGTTTGAAACAGCGTATCGTAATGTGCTGGACGTCACAGCGATCCCTGTGCTGAAAAAGGAAACGCATCTGCCCGTTATCGTTGACCCATCGCACGCTGGCGGCAAGGCATGGATGGTGCCGGCATTGGCGCGCGCTGCCGTGGCTGCGGGTGCGGACGGCCTGCTGGTGGAAATGCATCCCGTGCCTTGTGATGCCTGGTGCGATGCCGATCAGGCTTTGTCGCCGGAAGAACTGCAACAACTGATGCATGAACTGGCTGGTGTGGCGCGGGTGATCGGCCGCGGTATTTGATTGCGGCATTGGCGCGCGTGAATCAGGCATTGAATGTCCCGATGCAAGTTATCGACAGGCTGGTGGTCGTTGGCGTTGGCCTGATTGGCGGTTCGCTGGCGCTGGCGCTGAAATCTGCTGGTATGGTGCGGCAGGTGGTGGGTGTGGGACGCTCGGCGGAGAATTTGCATTGGGCGCAGCAGCATGGCATCATCGATGTCAGTTGCGAACTGGTTGATGCGTTGCAAGGTGCGAATGTGGTATTGCTGGCAACTCCGGTCGGACAGATGCCGGCCGTGATGCAGGCCATGTCGCCCCATCTTGCGGCGGGTACATTGGTGACAGATGCCGGTAGCACCAAACAGGATGTGGTCGATTGTATGGTCATGTATTTGCCGCAGCATTTGCGTTGGTGTGTACCGGCGCATCCGATTGCCGGCGCTGAATTCAGTGGCGCCCGCGCAGCCCGCGCAGACCTTTTCTGCAATCGCAACGTGGTGTTGACGCCGCTGGACGAAACAGATGAGCAAGCCCTGGCGCAAATCACTCAATTGTGGCAGCACAGTGGAGCCAGTGTCGGGCAGATGTCGGCAGGCGAACATGACGCGGTGTTCGCAGCGGTCAGCCATTTGCCGCATGTGCTGGCGTTTGCGCTGGTTGATATGCTCGCGCGACGCGACAATGCGGCACAGCTGTTTGCTTTTGCTGCCAGCGGATTTCGTGATTTTACCCGGATTGCTGGCAGCAGTCCGGAGATGTGGCGCGACATTGCGTTGGCAAATCAACCGGCGCTGTTGCGCGAACTTGACGCCTATCAGGCGCAATTGATCCAATTGCGTGCGGCGTTGGCGAAGGAGGATGGTGATGCGCTGATGGAGTCGTTTTCGCTTGCCAGCGCGGCGCGTATTCGCTGGGGAAACGAGAGAATGTGACATGTCTGTGACATTACTTGTTGTGACTGCCGATTTCTGTTACAATCCTGTCCGCCCCATGGTGGACAGTTACGCAAACAGTTGGCAGGTTTCGCTGGCGATCTGGTTGGTTCCTTAGTGTGCTGTGGCAGTAAAAAAAGCAGTGTGGTGGCAAGAAACAGAGGGGTGTTTCCAAAAATTTTAAGTTCGCCCAAGCACGAGGCGCGGAAAAATTTCTCGGAGCAGTATGTGCTTGATGTATAAGCAAGAAATTTTTCATGCAACGCTGTGATTGGGATGAAATCTGAATTTTTAGAGGTGCCCGGAGTGTGCTTCCGGTTTTTATTTCGAGACAGTATTCCGAAGTTTTTTATGATGGAAAGCGCTGCTTTCCGAATTCGCACAGCCGTATCGACTCTGGGTGTTCCATTGAATGGAATAGGTGTTGCGGCTGGAGGCTTAACCCTTGAGGATTTTAATTTATGAGTATTACCATGCGTCAAATGTTGGAGGCCGGTGTTCACTTTGGCCACCAGACCCGATTCTGGAATCCGAAAATGGCACCATACATTTTCGGCCATCGTAACAAAATTCACATCGTCAATCTGGAAAAAAGTCTGCCTTTGTTTCAGGATGCGCTCAAGTTTGTGCGCAAACTGGCCGGTAAGCGTGGAACCATCCTGTTTGTGGGCACCAAACGCTCGGCACGTGAAATTATCCGTGAAGAAGCAGAGCGTGCCGGCATGCCTTATGTCGATAACCGTTGGCTTGGCGGCATGCTGACCAATTTCAAGACGGTTCGCCAGTCAGTCAAACGCATGAAAGAACTGGAAACCTTGTTGACGGAAGGTGTGGCACGTTTGTCCAAAAAAGAAGTGTTGATGCTGCAACGCGAACTTGACAAACTGGCACGCAGCCTGGGCGGTATTCGTGATATGGAAGCTTTGCCAGATGCCATTTTTGTCGTCGACGTCGGATATCAAAAAGGCGCGGTGGTGGAAGCCAATGCCCTGGGTATTCCGGTGATTGGTGTGGTCGATACCAATAATAGTCCGTTGGGCGTTCAGTATCTCATTCCTGGTAATGATGACTCCAATCGCGCGATTCGTCTGTATGCCCGGGGCGTGGCAGATGCCGCTCTGGAAGGACGTAACGAAGCAATTGGTGATTTGCTGGTGGAAGAAGCCGGCGGGTTCGTCGAGGGGGAAGAAAGCATCGAAGGTGCGGATGCGGTATAATGCGCCGCAGCGTGCAATGAGGAGAAGGGGGGCGTGCTTCGCCCCTTTTTTTTGGACAGAAGGTGAGCGCGCAGGTTGTCTGGCGTATGCCTGAATAAGTAAGGAGTGATGAATGGCTGAAATTACCGCAGCAATGGTCAAGGATTTGCGTGAACGTACCGGTCTTGGCATGATGGAATGCAAAAAAGCATTGAATGAAACGCAAGGCGATATGAGTGCCGCAGAAGATTTGTTGCGCATCAAGAGCGGTGCCAAAGCCAGCAAGGCCGCAGGCCGTGTGGCAGCTGAGGGCGTTATTGGCGCGTGGATCAGCGCTGATGGGAAAAAGGGCGCGCTGGCGGAAATCAACTGCGAGACCGATTTTGTGGGACGTAATGAAGATTTTCTGGCCTTTGCCAAGGCTGTGGCACAATTGGCAGCTGAACAACAGCAGGCCGATGTTGCCCAGTTGGCGGAGGGAGCGCTACCTGGTGGAAAGCTGGAAGCAGTGCGGCAGGCATTGATTATGAAATTGGGTGAAAATCTGACGGTGCGTCGTGTGGCGTGTTACCACACGAACGATAAACTGGCGTTGTATTTGCACGGCAGCAAAATTGGTGTCATGGTCGATATCGCCGGTGATGAAGTCTTGGGCAAGGATATTGCCATGCACATCGCGGCCAGCAAGCCGGTTTGTGTGTCGAAAGATCAGGTGTCGGCCGATCTGATTGCCAAAGAACGGGAAATTTACAGCGCGCAGGCAGCCGAGACTGGCAAACCTGCCGATATTGTGGCTAAAATGGTCGAAGGGCGTATCAGCAAATTTTTGGCAGAAGTGACATTGTTGGGCCAGCCATTTGTTAAAAATCCTGATGTGACTGTCGAAAAATTATTGGCGGAACAAAAAGCCCGTGTTAATGGGTTTACCATGTTCACCGTGGGCGAGGGAATTGAAAAAAAGGCTGTGGATTATGCGGCTGAAGTGGCTGCTGCGGCCAAGGTATAAGCATGTCGGCGCCTATTTATCAACGGATCTTGCTCAAACTGTCAGGTGAAGCCTTAATGGGCAATGACAGTTATGGCGTCAATCGGGACACTATTATTGGCATTGTCAACGAGGTCAAGGCCGTGATTGATATGGGTGTCGAGGTGGCGATTGTCATTGGCGGCGGTAATATTTTTCGTGGCGTGGCGCCCGGGGCAGCGGGTATGGATCGGGCTACGGCGGATTATATGGGCATGTTGGCGACCGTCATGAACGCATTGGCGTTGCAGGACGCGTTTCGTGGCGTGGGTGTTCCCAGTCGTGTGCAATCTGCATTGACTATTGAGCAGGTGGCGGAACCCTATATTCGTGGTAAAGCGATTCGTCATCTGGAAGAAGGGCGGGTGGTCATTTTTGGTGCCGGAACCGGAAACCCGTTTTTTACCACTGATACCGCAGCAGCTTTACGTGGGATGGAAATCAATGCCGAGATAGTCATCAAGGCTACCAAGGTCGATGGTGTTTATACTGCAGATCCCGTGGTTTACAAGGACGCCGTGCGTTATAAAACACTCACTTTCGATGAGGCCATTCAAAAGCATTTGCAGGTGATGGATGCCACAGCGTTTACGTTGTGTCGTGATCAGAATATGCCATTGGCCGTGCTGGGTATTTTTCAGCATGGTGCGCTGGCGCGATTTGTGTGTGGTGAGGACGTAGGTACCATTGTGCGACGTTAGGGAGTGGCGGCAATATCATGTTGAATGACATCAAAAAATCCGCTGAAGGGCGGATGCAGAAAAGTCTGGAAGCGTTAAAGACCGATCTGGGTAAAGTGCGCACCGGTCGCGCTCATACCGGATTGCTGGACCATGTCATGGTGGACTATTATGGTACGCCAACTGCTATCAATCAGGTGGCAAATGTGACTTTGATGGATGCGCGAACAATTACTGTACAAGCCTGGGAGGCGAAACTCACGGCGGCCATTGAAAAGGCGATTCGTGATGCGGATTTGGGTTTAAACCCGTCAAGCCAGGGCAATGTGATTCGCGTACCCATGCCGGCACTGACAGAAGAGCGGCGGCGCGATCTCATCAAGGTGGTGCGTACTGAGGGCGAAAATGCCAAGGTCGCTGTGCGCAATGTGCGTCGGGATGCCAACGAGCAATTTAAAAAACTGTTAAAAGACAAGGAAGTCGGCGCAGACGATGAGCGTCGTGCGCAGGAAGATGTGCAGAAACTGACCGACCGTTATATTGCTGAAGTGGATAAGCTGCTGGCTGCCAAAGAGGCGGATTTGATGGCGGTTTGACGCAGTGTTTCAATTTTCAAGTTCTACCCAAACTGTTCCGCTGCCGTCTGCCGTGCCGCACCATGTGGCGATTATCATGGACGGTAATGGGCGTTGGGCGAAGCGGAGAATGCTGCCTCGGATTGCCGGCCATAAACGCGGCGTGGATATGGTGCGGGAGATCGTACGGGCCTGTGGTGAACGTGGCGTCAAATTTTTGACGTTGTTTGCATTCAGTTCGGAAAACTGGCGCAGGCCACAGGAAGAAGTCAGTTTGTTGATGGATTTGTTTCATTTTGCACTCGAACACGAAGTCAAGTTGTTGCACAAGCAAGGAGCGCGGTTGAAAGTTATTGGTGATTTGACGCGTTTTGACGGTAAACTCCGACGTATGATCGATGAGGCGGAGTGTTTGACTGCCACCAATACTGGCTTGACATTGACCATCGCGGCCAATTATGGTGGTCGCTGGGATATGTTGCAGGCGGTGAGCCGATTGCTGGCTGAACAACCGGATTTGGCCGGTTTACCCTTGCGTGAGCAGGATGTGGCGCCGTATTTGAGTACTTACTATGCACCTGAGCCCGATTTGTTTATTCGAACGGGTGGTGAGCAACGCATCAGTAATTTTTTGCTGTGGCAATTGGCCTATACGGAGTTGTATTTTACCGATTGTTTGTGGCCGGATTTTAATACTGGGCAGTTGGATGAAGCCATTGCGTCGTATCAAAAGCGCGAACGTCGATTTGGTCGCACCAGTGAACAGATGGGCAGTGTTTGACTGGACGATGGTGGCGTGAGTGATGGTATTTTGGTTCGCATCTGCATTGGTACAGATGGTTTGTGTTCTGATGATAGGTGAGAAGCGCTAGCATGTTACGACATCGTATAGTGACTGCAGTATTGTTGTTGAGTGGATTGATGATCAGTCTGTTTGCCATAGGACAGCGAGGCTGGGCGATTGCCATGCTGTTTCCATTGGTGACCGGATTAATGGAATGGGGAAGGTTGTCTGGCCTGTCCGGTCGGGTGCTGGTTGCCTATGTGGTGGCAACATCGTTATGTTCGGTTGCCGTACACTGGTTGGGTTGGGCGTTTTGGCTGTATATCTGGGCGGCAGTCTGGTGGCTGTGTGTCGCGCCCCTGTGGTTGGCGGCTGGTTGGAAAATGGACAGTCAGTGGTTGCGTTTGCCGCTGGGTTTTTTGATGTTGGCCCCACTCTGGTCAGCTTTTCTTGACTTGCGCGTGCGCGGACCATGGTGGGTGTTGTTATTGATGGGTGTGGTGTGGGTAGCGGACATTTTTGCCTATTTCGCTGGCCGCTGGTTTGGACGACATCGTTTGGCACTCCGCATCAGTCCTGGAAAAACCTGGGAGGGTGTTGTCGGTGCATTGATTGGCGTGTTGATGTATGTATTGTTGGCGGCAAAAATTGTTTTTAGCGCGACAGAATTCCATTTCTGGTGGCAGCCCATTGTTTTTTTGGCTGTATTAATGTTGTATCTGAGCGTGGTGGGCGACTTGTTTGAATCGTGGATGAAGCGTCTGGCACAGGTCAAAGATAGCGGGAACATCTTGCCCGGACATGGGGGTATGCTGGATCGCATTGATTCATTGATGGCGGCATTGCCGGTGGCAACCTTGATCGTTTGTTATGCGGATTCGGCCAGTTTGCAAAACTTTTTGTAGAAATTATTGTAAAGATTATCGTTCATGACACAGCAAAAAATAACTATTTTGGGCGCTACTGGCAGTATCGGGGTCAGCACGCTTGATGTGGTGGCGCGTCATCCGGACAGATTTTCTGTGTTTGCCTTGACCGGGCATCGCCAACTGGAAAAACTTGCAGAGCAGTGTCGCCGGTATCAACCCCGATTCGCCGCAGTGCTGGACGAGGACCAGGCATCTCGTCTGCGCGAACTTCTCGCACCGTTTGCGTTGCACATCGAGGTGTTGTCAGGGGTCGAAGCGTTTGAGCAATTGTCGTCTGCCAGCGAAGTGGATACTGTGGTGGCGGCCATTGTTGGCGCGGCTGGTTTGCGTCCCACTCTCGCCGCAGTGCGTGCCGGCAAACGGGTTCTGCTTGCCAATAAAGAAACGCTGGTCGTGGCTGGGCAGTTGTTTATGCGCACGGCAAAAAATTCTGGCGCAGTATTGTTGCCGGTAGATAGCGAACACAACGCGATTTTTCAGAGTTTGCCGCAGCCATGGCAGGGCGATCTGACGATGTGTGGTGTGAGAAAAATTATTTTGACAGCTTCTGGTGGCCCATTTCGGACTTATACGCTGGAGGCCATGTCACAGGTGACGCCCGAGCAGGCTTGTGCCCACCCGAACTGGGTGATGGGCAAAAAAATATCGGTTGATTCTGCTACCATGATGAACAAAGGGTTGGAAGTTATCGAAGCACATTATCTGTTCAATGCTGCGCCAAAACAGATTGAGGTCGTCATCCATCCGCAAAGTGTGATTCATTCTATGGTTGACTATCTGGATGGCTCGGTGATGGCGCAACTGGGTAATCCGGACATGCGTACACCGATAGCCCATGCCTTGGGCTATCCGGACCGGATTGATTCTGGCGTTAGTATGCTCGATTTGATTGGTAAAAATCTGACTTTCGA
>JAJYGL010000182.1 GCA_021790625.1 Pseudomonadota bacterium
CACCCCAAAGCCGGCCTGTGCGGTTTTTCTGTTTCGCATCTGCGCATCCCCGACTTTCCGCAACCGTGGGAAACATGGCAAGACAACCCCGAAGGTTATGGCAAACCGGGACGCATTGCTTCCGCGCTATCCATCATGCTCGATGGCCCGATTGGTTCGGCCGCTTTCAACAATGAATTTGGTCGCCCCTGTCTTGCCGGTTACTTTCGCACACTGGAAACCGAAGCCAACCAGCAAATGTTTGGTTACCACAAGCCCATCATGCTGGCCGGTGGAATCGGCAATATCGATGCTCGCCACTGCTTCAAACAAGCCATACCTGACGGCGCCCTGCTTATCCAGTTGGGCGGTCCCGGCATGTTGATCGGCCTGGGTGGCGGCGCAGCTTCCAGCATGAATACCGGCAACAACAGTGAGGCACTGGATTTCGACTCAGTGCAACGCGGCAACCCGGAAATGCAGCGCCGGGCACAAGAAGTCATCGACCGCTGCTGGCAAATGGGGGACGACAACCCCATTCTTTCCATCCACGATGTCGGGGCTGGCGGCGTTTCGAATGCCTTTCCCGAACTCATCAACGATGCCGGTCGTGGCGCACAAATGGAATTACGCCGTCTGCCATTGGAAGCCAGCGGCCTGTCACCGCGTGAAATCTGGTGCAATGAAGCGCAAGAGCGCTATGTACTGGCCATAGCACCGCAACAACTGGACATTTTCCGGGCGTTGTGCGAGCGGGAACGCTGCCCGTTCGCTGTCGTTGGCACAGCCACGACTGCACCACACCTCACCGTCAACGACAGCCTGTTTGGCCGCCCTGCCGTCGATATCGACCTGGCGGTCATCCTGGGCAAACCGCCGCGCATGACACGCACCGCTCAACACAAACCTGTCCGGCACCAAGGGTTGCAACTAGACAATATCGAGCTGCCAGAAGCAGCGTTACGTGTCTTGCAACTGCCTTGCGTCGCCTCAAAAGCATTTCTGATCCACATTGGCGACCGTACCGTAGGCGGATTGACCGTTCGAGACCAACTGGTCGGCCCGTGGCAAACTCCGGTTGCCGATGTCGCTGTGACCAGCATGGATTACACCGGTTGGCAGGGCGAAGCGTTCGCCATTGGCGAACGCACACCGCTGGCGCTCATCGATGCTCCCGCTTCAGGACGCATCGCAATAACAGAGGCCATTCTCAATCTGTCGGCAGCGCGCATCGCCCGCATCGAGGACATCAAACTCTCCGCCAACTGGATGGCCGCCACTGGTGCAGAAGGCGAAGACGCCGCCCTGTTTGACACCGTAAAAAGCGTCGCACTGGATTTATGCCCAGCGCTGGGCATCAGCATCCCGGTCGGCAAAGATTCACTATCCATGCGCACCACATGGAATGATCACGGCAGCGACAAAACCGTCTCCGCTCCATTGTCGCTCATCATCAGCGCCTTCGCTCCGGTGCCCGATGTTCGTGCCACCCTCACGCCACAACTGCGTACCGATGCCGGTGATACCGACCTGATCTTGATTGACATGGGATGTGGACAGACCCGGCTGGGTGGGTCGGCACTTGCCCAGGTGTACAGCCAGATTGGTGACAAATGCCCCGATCTACTCTCGGCGCGCCAACTACGCGATGTGTTTCATACCTTGCAACACATCAACAGCCAGGGCTGGGTGCTGGCCTATCACGACCGTTCTGACGGCGGATTATGGGCCACGCTCTGCGAAATGGCTTTTGCCGGCCACTGTGGCATCACCATCGACACCGACGAACTCTGTCTGGATTGCATCGATGTCGAACACGATGAAGACGACATTACCGACCATGCGCCACCTATTGACTGGAACGACCCGGAACAATGCAACCAGCAACTGTTGCGGGTGTTGTTTCATGAAGAACCTGGCGTGGTATTGCAAGTCAAACGGGAGCATACCACCGACATCATGCAGGCGTTTTTTACCGCCAACCTGCGCAGCGAATTCCATGTCATCGGCACGCTGAACAACGACGACCGCATCACCATTCTGCGCAATGACCGGCCAGTACTCGATTTTTCGCGCACTGAGCTGCAAACCCTGTGGCAGGAAACCAGCTACCGGATGCAACGGCTTCGCGACAACCCTGCCTGCGCCGATAGTGAACAAGCGCAACTGCAAGCGCAAGACACCGGCCGTTTCGTGCAACTGAGTTTCGACCCAGACCAAACCTTTGCCATTGGCGGCCAACGGCCAACGATCGCCATCCTGCGTGAACAGGGCGTGAACGGCCATGTAGAAATGGCCGCTGCCTTTGACCGTGCCGGTTTTCGCGCCATTGACGTTCATATGAGCGATATTCTGTCCGGCCGGATTCGGCTCGATGATTTCCGTGCGCTGGTTGCCTGCGGCGGCTTCTCGTACGGCGATGTACTGGGTGCCGGATCGGGTTGGGCAAATTCCATTCTGTTCAACCCACGCGCACGCGACCAGTTTGAAGCATTTTTTCAGCGCCCGGACAGCATCGCGCTCGGCGTATGCAACGGATGCCAAATGATGAGCCAGCTTGCCGGCATCATTCCCGGCGCGCAACACTGGCCACGCTTTACCCGCAACCAGTCGGAACAGTTCGAAGCCCGGCTGGTGATGGTCGAAATCGATGACAGCCCGTCCATTTTCACCCAAGGTATGTCAGGCAGCCAAACGCCCATCGTGGTAGCACATGGCGAAGGTTTGACAAGCTTTACGCAACCCGACCACAGCACGCAAGCCCTCCGCGTGATGCATTACATCGATCACCAAGGCAATGCTACCGAAACTTACCCCATGAACCCCAACGGATCAGCGCAAGGAGCTACCGCCTTCACCAGTGACAATGGCCGTTTCACCATCATGATGCCACATCCGGAACGCCTGTTCCGTCGCATACAACACAGTTGGTATCCCGACCACCTGCCACACGAAAATGGCCCCTGGTTACGCCTGTTCCAGAACGCCAGAAAATGGATGGATAACACATGACATCGCAAACCTTACATCATTTCAGCCCGGAACAACTCGCCCAACGTAACGCCGAATTCGGGCTGACCGAACATTGGTATACAGACGACGAACTCGACGCACTCGAGGAACATGACCCGCTTGTCGCGGCCAGAATCGCCCAACGGCAAGCAAAAATCGCCCGCATCCAGCAACAAGCCGCTACCGGCGACATCATCCCCGTCACCGCCGAAGGACTCGCCGATATCATGACAGAAATCCGCGCCATCCTGTTACGCGATGGTGGTGACATCGAACTCATCAGCTTCACCGACACCAGCGTGCGTGTGCGGCTAAAAGGCGCCTGCGCCGGTTGCCCAAACGCCATGCTCGACCTGAAAAA
>JAJYGL010000222.1 GCA_021790625.1 Pseudomonadota bacterium
GAAATTACTGCACTGCTACAGAAAGAGCGTGCTGCCAAGCAGTTTGCCGATGCGGCCGAACGCTTCAGCAACCAGGTATTTGAGCAACCGGACAGCCTTTCCGGTGTGGCGAGCGCATTGCATCTGAGCTTGCAGACCTCGGATTGGGTGACGCGCCAAGGCAGCGAAACAGCCGTGTTGAATACGCCAAAAATGTTGCAGGCGCTCTTTTCCAGTGATGTCATGCAACACCACCATAACACTGATGCCATTGAAGTGTCGCCAAATGTGCTGGTTGCCGCCCGTATGCTGGAAACCGAGCCCGCCAGAGCGCAAACGCTGGCCGAGGTAGATAAGCAAATCACGGCGCAGCTGACCATGCAGGCTGCGCGTGACGCCGTGGCGCATGAGGGCGCAGATTGGTTGGCGCAACTGCGTAGTGGCCGGGAACCGTCCGGCATCGTCTGGAGCAAGGCAATCAATGTCTCGCGTATGCAGCCTGGCCCTGTTTCTCCTGCATTATTGACTGCCGTGTTTTCTGCGGATGCTGATAAACTGCCAATGTACGCAGGGCAACAAGATGCAGCAGGTAATTTTCAACTCGTACGCATTACCCGCGTGCTACCGTCTTCACCACCGGATGCCGATAAGCTACAGGCTTTTTTACGTCAGTTGGGTCACATGCAAACATCGGCGGCATTTGATGATTATGCGCGTGGATTGGTGGCGCAGGCAAAGGTAGTCGTACACATGCCTTCATGAATACATTAAACACAAAACATTTGCGCAAGGGCATCAGCATGATGTCGTGTTTTTATGTGTTTTTGACGGATTTCAATCGCGCGTTGCGTTCAATCACGACCGAATCGCAATTGTTGGAACAGTTGCATCAGTTGTGGAAGCCTGATGCCGTCATTCTGACGATGTCTGTTTGGCGAGTGAATACGGATGGAGGTTTTTCGCTTGTTTCTCATTCTCGACAGAATGAATCACCACCAGTGATACAAGAATTGAGCGAGGCAAGTGCTGCTGCAGAAGGGGTGATGGTTCTTTATTCGCCTGACGGAATGGTGTTGCAGTTACAGGTTTTGTCACAAGGAGATGATTGGCTGCTGCTGGAATGGCGATTTGATGAACCTGTGTCGCAGGATTTGTACGCCATGCTGAATCCACCCTTGCTGATGCTGGGGGCGAATTTGCTGTCGGCTTTGGACTGGATTGCTGTTCGCTTGCGTGATCGGGACAGCCGGCAGGATTTGATTCGGGCCCGGGATTATCAGCACGCATTGTTTGAGCATAATGCGGCAGGTATCCTGATTGTTGACCGCCAGCGTTTCATTGTCGATGTTAATCCGGCGTTGTGTCGGATGCTGGGCTATGAAGCGGATGAATTGCTTGGTAAGAGTGTGCTGGAAATACATCATTCGGAGGCGGCATATCGGAATTTTCACGATAGTTTCCTCGCAGCATTCAATGCAACGGGGCAGGTAAAAACGGCATATCGGTTTCGCTGTCGGGATGGCAGTGCGATGTGGGCGGAAATTCTGGGCGCCAGAACAAAATTGATGAATGGCGAGCCAGGTGTGTTGTGGAGTGTTGTCGATACATCCGATTTGCATCAGGCACATGAGCAAATCAGTTATCAGGCCATGCATGATGCGTTGACAGGTTTGCCCAATCGGCGTGCGCTGGATATCGAGGTCGAAAATGCCATGCGTATGGCGATGCATCGGCATCGCATATTGGCCATGGTGATGCTCGATATGGACAATTTCAAACCCATTAATGACCGATGGGGGCATGAGGCCGGGGACACCGTGTTGCAAACGGTGGCCAATCGTTTGCAGGAGGTTTTGCGGCGCTCGGATTTTGTTGCCCGTCTGGGAGGGGATGAGTTCGTATTGCTGTTGGGCGATTATACCTGGCAAGAAGATACCGAATCGGTATTCGTCAAAATTGAGCGTTCGGTCAGCGCGCCGATCATGTTGCAAAATGGTGATACGGTGTCGGTGAGTCTGAGCGCTGGTGTGGCGCTGTTTCCGGTTCATGAGACCCAAAATGCGGACACCTTGCTGCGTTATGCCGATCAGGCGTTGTATGTCAGCAAGGAGCTCAAAAACGAGCGTGCCCGTTACTGGGCAATTTATGGGCAAAGTTTGCCTCGTCGTAAGACAGAGGCGCAACGGTTGCTGGAAAGCGGCGCGCTGCAGGTGTATTACCAACCGGTGCTGGATGGCCGACAGCGAAAAATTGTCGGCATTGAGGCGTTGGCACGATTGCGAACGGCAGATGGACAATCCTTGTCGCCGGACGATTTCATGTCTGATTTGTCGCCAGATGATGTGTTGTGGCTGACGTATGAGATGCTGCGCCAGACCCTTGTTGATTTGCAAACGCTGGACGCAGTCGGCCATGATTTGTGGGCGTCGGTAAATGTGCACCCACATTCTATTTTTCCGGATTCGGTGGCACGGTTGCAGGATATTTTTGATCGGCAATCGTTGAATCCTGCGCGGATTACGTTGGAAATTCTGGAAGGTGGCGGTTTTCATGAGCAGCAAAAAGCCATGGATTGCCTGTCCAGCCTGAAATTGAAGGGCGTGCGTCTGGCACTGGATGACGTGGGTATCGCATATTCGTCGCTGGCACGCATCAAGGAGTTGCCGGTTGATAAAATCAAATTGGATCAAACATTTGTTCGCGCGCTGGAGGATAAGCCGGAAGACATTCATTTTGTACGTTCCATTCAGGAATTGGCACAGGGTTTGCGTATGGAGTTGGTGGTCGAAGGTGTGGAAACCGATGCCATTCTGGATGCCATGATGGTGATGGACGTGCACCTGATTCAGGGTTACGGAGTGGCTCATCCCATGTCGCTGGAAGCGTTGCGGGTATTTCTGCAGCGGACGATGCCGTTTTCGTCGCAATATCCTTCTACCATGTTGGGGTTGTATGCCGCACAGTTTGCCAATCATTCCGCCATTGGTAAAATCCTGATGCACAATGCGCATATTTTCAACCCCACGGCCTTGATGAATGCGCAGATGTGTCCGATTCATCATGCGATGTTGCGCATGGGTATTGCAGAGACAGACGAATTGTTTGTCTGGCATAACTGTTATCATGCTGCCGTGGCAGAAGTGGTGCATGAACTGTTCAGTGTGTCAGGCAGCCAGATAGGCTGGACAAGTCTGGCTGAGGCACAACAGGGCATCGATGACACCTTGTTGCGCCTCATAGCTGACGGGCGCAGGGAAGAGTTGATGAATGCGCTTACAACAGAATGCACTGTCCTTTGACATGCGCACTGTCTTTGCCCATGAGATATAAATAGGTTGGCATGATGTCCGCAGGTTGCGGTAGCTG
>JAJYGL010000051.1:0-11883 GCA_021790625.1 Pseudomonadota bacterium
GAATGTAATTCCCAGTAGAATTATTGGGCGGAAATAAACTGAATGTACTGCCGCCGGTCGGAATAATACCCAGCACCTTACCATGGAACGTAAAATCATTGCCATAGGTATAAGTCTTGATTGTAACAGGTTCGCCTGTACGTACCCGGGCCAGTTTGGTTTCCTTGATGTTCGCGGTGATCCATAAATTACCCAGCGGCACGATCGACAGAAGTTGTTGTCCTTCTTTCACCTGCTCTCCTGCCTGGACACGCCGGTTGGCCACGTAACCGGTGAGGGGCGCATAGACATTGGTGCGGTGATCCCGAATATACGCCTCAACAAATTCTGCGCGTGCCTTTTGCACAACGGGGTTGTTATTGACTTGTGTACCGATGATCAACGCATTGCTCTTGTGCAGGTTGGCTTTGGCCTTTTCGATTTCCTGATTCAGAATGGCAATGTCGGCCTGCGTGTCCGTGACTTGTTGCGATGAAACAGCACCGCTGTCGAGTGCCTGCTGGTATCGGATTAAATCGGCTTGCAAGCGTGATTTTTTTGCATTGAGTACTGAAATATCTGCTTGCTGCCCTTCGGTTTGCGCGAACAGGCTTTTGGTGTCGCGTACGGCTTTAGCCAAATTGGCGGCGGCTTTATCCAGCTGTGTGCTGGTTAAATTGTGTTCCTCGCTTAACAGTATCTGGCCAGTATGCGCCAACATGGTATTGTCCATGTTAACGCGAGCTACGATGCCTGAAACCAGTGCTTGAACAGGAATGATATTGCCCGCAATATAGGCATCATCACTGTCAACATCGGTCTTTAAAAAAAGGTTCCACCACGTAATGAGTGCGACGCCCAGCAACAAGGCCAACACAAATATTTGTTTCAGACGATGATGCCTGATATTGGAATGAATAAGTTTTTTTACTTTCATGACTGCTTTCCTCCAAAACCACCACCCAGGGCGGTTGCAGCATCTGTGATGTCATTCAGCCACGCCAGGTTTTCTTCCATGTCGTGCAATTTCATATGATCCATTTCTATCAGACTTTCTAAATAAGGAAATTTTCCATCAATACCCGTTGCATAGGCATTTTGCGCTATTTGCATGGCGTCACGGCGTATTGTCAATGTATCGTTGCTTTCGTCCAGTTGCGTCTGGGTGTATTGCAATGCGGACAACGCATCGGCGATCTGGCGTACCGCACTCAATATGGTACGGTTGTAAGCGTGTACAGCCAGGTCATAGGCGGCCTCGTTGCGATGCAACCGAGCCTTTAGTGCGCCACCTTCAAACAGGGGCAAATCTATGGCGGGACCCGCCGCGTATTGAAACGCATCTGCTCCAAGCATTTGGTGCAAGCCGATGATATTAAAGCCTGCCAGGGCATTGATGTTGATGTTTGGATAGAAGCTCAATTGCGCCACCTTTTCAAGGTGCTTCCATTGTTTGATATTCCATAACGCAGCCTGTATATCCGGTCGCTGTGCCAGCAAATCGAAATCAATATGCTGTGGTAACGCAAAATGTTCTGGTATGTGAATCGGCGCCGTGGCGATCCTGTTGTTCAGGTTGGCAGATTTGCCGAGTAATTCCAGCAGAGCGAACTGCAAAGTTTCGGCGTGTTTTTGCAGACCCGCCAGGGCTTCCTGTTCATGCAATACGGCGGCATGTTGTTTGAGTTGTGGCGAACGACTTTGAATACCCGCCTGATAAGCACTTTGACGCAATGTCCATTCGTTCTGTACTGACTGGACAATCTCTTGCTGGACTGCGATCATTTTTTTTGCAGTGTTCAGTGCGCAATATGTTTTGATGACAGAGGCGCTGAGCAACAAGGCGCTTTGTTGTGCCAGGCTCAATTGTTTCTCCACATCATTTTTACTGGCAGCGATAATTTCGCTGTCACGATGCCAAATATCAAGATGGTAATTGATTGTTAAAGGATTAATATTGGAAACGCTGGCAGTTTTACCATTATAAATGTCGTGGTTACCGAGTTTGGAGCTTTTCAGACGCAGTATCTGAGCCTGGCTGTCAATGTGAGGAAGGTTAAGTGATTCAGACTCAGACAATACTGCCTGAGCCATCTCGACGCGGTCTTCAGCTTCTTGTAAACCAGGGTTATTGTTCAATGCCAAAGCAATAAACTGATCCAGTTCTGTATCATGAAACCTTTGCCACCACATTTCAGGCAAACGATGATCCTGACTCAGGGTGACCGCTTTGGAGTGCAATAACTGTGCCGGGATTTCTGCCTGGTTGATCAACGGTGCGCCTTGCCTTATGGTTGGCGCGCAACCTGCCAGCAACAAGGCAAGCACCAAAATCGAAATTCTCACGGTTCTTCTCCCAGGGTTTCCAGCATGGTGAAATCGAGTTTCTTGCCCGAAATCTTCGGCGTGTGTTGGGTCAGCCAGATCAAGCAGGTCAGCGTAGCAAATAACATTGACAGAGAATAAAACAGATCATTGAAGGTTAGCCGTGCAATATTAAGCATGATGTGTTCATGCAAGGTGTGAACCATCGGCGCACTCTGAAACTCTGCCGTATATACCTGCATTGTGGTCGTGTCAGGTGAGGTGGCCCTGTTCTGTTCGTAGGCAAACATCCAGTCCCATGCAATATCTGAAAAAGTAATAGCCAGTCCAGCACATAAATTACGTATTGTATTCAGCAAATCGACGGCATGCATTTGGTCCTGTTTGGGGACATAAGCAATTGAGATGGCCGTCATGGACACAAAAAACAAGCCCATTGCCATCCCTAACCATAGCTGTGGCCACAACATGCTTTCCCATGTGGCGGGGCGATTATATTCAGCAATCCAATAAAAACAGATCGCGACGATAGCGAATGACAGACTGGCCAAAATACGCGGATCAAGCCCACGATGTAAAAGACGCTGTGCAATCACACTGAACGGTTTGGAAAAAACAAAGATGGGCAAATACAGTAACCCGACATGCCAGGGCGTAAAGCCTTCGACCACCTGAAAACGTATGATGTACTGCACGGTAGCGCCCTGTAATCCCATAAAACCCAAATTCAATAACAACATGCCCAAACCATAATTGGTATGCCGAAACAATGACAAACGAACCAGTGGGTTATTATTGCCAGAATTGACCACCCAGAACAGCCAACCCAGTAAACTGGCGATGCATGCGTATTGCCACAGTTCGCGCAACCGGTTGACCAGATCGCTGAGCAACCCGATATTAAACACTTGCTGCAATGCCAGCGCCGCACCAAAAAACAACAAGAAACTGATGACGGGGCGTATCAGTGAGTGCGCATGATCACTTTCGTCATCCCAGTCTGCCAGCAAAGCCCACAAGGTACCCGCCACAAAGATTGCCACAAAAAACGATGTGATGAACAACAACCGAAAATCACCCAGCACATAAGCAAACCATCCCCCAATCACGGGCCCCAGCGAATAAGGAATAAATACTGCGAATCCCCATAATGCCAAAGCGATTTTTTGTTGCTTAATACGGTAATATTCCAGCAATAGAAAAAAAGAAGGAATAATGCTTATTCCTGCTGCCAGACCTTGGGTCACTCGCAGAGCGGTATACAGGAACAGGTGATCGGTTGCCAGGGCAGCCATCAGGCTGGCGGTGGCAAACAGCAGATAAGCAGATATCGTGACGACTTTGGGCCCGAATCTCCGCATCAAGTCTCGCGTGACCAAAAACGCTGCGCCCATCGCTGTGAAATAATCGGTTTGGCCCCACACCGCGTAAGCCAGTCCATTACCAATTTTCCCTGCTACGTTTGGTAGCATTGGCAAGTAGGCCCCCGCGTTCAGCAGCACCAGGAAATGGCCAATTTCCAAGACGAGGTTCAACAGCACGAATTGCGCTGGGGGCAATATGCGTGAAGATTTTTTAAAAGGGAAAAACAATCGGTCGAGTGTACTTTGCATCATTAATTAAAAATTATATGTTTCGTATCTTCATTATGTTTCACATCTTTATATCGACTTTAATTGTCGTCTTTCACATGCTCACAGGCGATGAATGCACAAGCATAACGACATCAGTACGTGACTAAAGGGTATGTTTAAATTCGTGCATGCTTGGTACCTTGAATACATCCTGCAAATCAAGTAATTCATTACGATGCTGGTCGGCAAGAATATTGACTAGCCGATCCCCTTCCGGGGTTAGGTGAATTTCCACTTCGCGTTTATCTAGGGCGCTACGCTTGCGATAAATTAATCCAAGTTTTTCACAACGGGAAACCAAAGCAACCACACCGTGATGATGCGATTGCAATTTTTCTGCAAGCTCAGTAATGGTTGCCCACTCGCGACTTTCATATGCTTTGACATGCAGCAACAATAAATATTGAAGATTGGTAACACCATATTTCTTTGTCAACCCCTCACTAAAACGCATGTAGCGCCTCAATTGGTAACGAAAATCCGACAAAATACCAAATTTGTTTCTGGATCGATCAGTACTTTCAGTTTCAGAACCGTTGTTCATCAAAGAGGTTCCCTAAAGCAAATCGGGCGAATTTAACATCATATTACGATATAATCAAGACATGATATATTTAGGGAGCCGCTGGTCTATTTCCGCATGGCCGCTGGGCTCCGTCCCGCCGAGCATATTTTGCTCGTTACCATCGAGACGGTCGTGGTCAAGCTGGGCGCCCGCTTGCCAGCACGGTTTGGTGTCGAAGTCTCGGCTACAATCTGTGCCGCGCGCATCGTGATCCTCCCGATTTGACCCGCAACGCGGCGCATCCTCTTACCTTGCTGGAGGAAATAAATCAGTGGTTCCTTAGTTTCTATTTCTGGTTCCGATGGATTTTGGGGGGATTACCGTGGCAGAAGCATCGCGCTGCGCCAACCCTTGCAATAATTTGGCATGCAGGTCACCAAAGCTGCCGTTGCTCATGATGAGAACGTGGTCACCATTTTTGGCCTGTTGCAATAATGCTTGCAACAGTTCTGGCAACGTATCACAGACATGTCCTCGCGTGCCAAGCGGAGTCATGGTGTCACGAACATTCCAGTCTATGCCCTCCGCCAGGCAGTAAACCTCGTCGGCCAACGCAAGGCTGGCGGGTAAAGCATCCTTGATGGCGCCAAGTTTCATGGTGTTGGAGCGAGGTTCGAGCACAGCAAGAATGCGCGCATCCCCTACTTTGTGACGTAAACCGGCCAGTGTGGTCGCAATAGCGGTCGGATGGTGGGCAAAATCATCATATACCGTGATGCCATTAACCTTGCCACGGATTTCCATGCGCCGCTTTACGCCGGTGAAGTGTTGCAAGGCTTGTATGGCCAGGCCAGGCGGTACGCCCGCGTGTCGGGCAGCGGCAATGGCGGCTAGTGCATTGGCGCGATTGTGCTCGCCCATTAATGACCAGTGAACTTCTCCGAACAGGGTTTGTTGATGATAGACGGCAAAGTGATCGTCAACGCCAACGGCGTGCCATGAGTCTGCGGTGTCGAGCATTTCTACCGGCGTCCATACCCCGCGCGCCAGTACACGAGCGATACTGGCCTCTTGATGCGCCAAAATCAGGCCTTCGCCTGGTACCGTGCGAATCAGATGATGGAACTGGGTTTCAATGGCGGCAAGGTCAGCAAAAATATCAGCGTGATCAAATTCCAGATTGTTCAGAATCAGGGTTCTTGGGTGGTAATGAACGAATTTTGACCGTTTATCAAAAAATGCCGTGTCATATTCATCGGCTTCAATCACAAAAAACGGACTGTCGCTGAACCGTGCCGACAAGGAAAAATTGGCTGGAATACCGCCAATCAGGAAGCCGGGATTAAGTCCTGCCGAATCCAGAATCCATGCCAGCATGCTGGTGGTGGTCGTTTTGCCATGGGTTCCTGCGACAGCAAGTACCCACTTGTCGTGCAGAAGATTTTCTGCCAGCCATTGCGGGCCGGAAATATAGGGCAACCCACGATTCAGAATGGTTTCCATGAGCGGATTTCCCCGGCGCACGACATTGCCGATGACGAATACATCCGCGCCAATCTGTGCCTGGTCGCTGTGGTAACCTTCGATAAGCTCGATACCCAGCAGGCGCAATTGATCGGACATGGGAGGGTAAACCTGACTGTCACAACCTGTGACTGTATGGCCTTGTGCTCGGGCCAGTGCTGCAATTCCGCCCATGAATGTGCCGCAAATACCCAAAATATGAAGGTGCATGTGCTGTTTCCGTTTTAATTCCCGTTGCTGGTGACTTGTCCGCGCGCCAGATCAATGTGAATTTCGTTGCCGGGAATGACGCTGGCTACCGCCAGTAAAAACAATTCGATGAAATCGGCACGCTCCTGTTCGGGTAATGCGCTTTGCGGGTTGAATGTGCCGAACATGTTGTCATGAAAGCTGGCAATGAACAGAATCTGTTGTTTTAGCGTGTCCAATGTAGGGCCAAAGCCGGATTTTGGCGTGCTAAGCACAGGTTCGGCCAGTTTTTCGCGCAGGGCCTCGTAGACATGTTGCAGATATTCGGCGGCGCTTTCCCTGCCCTGCTCATCCTGTAGTGTAAAGGGCATGCTGATTTGTACGCCCGCGCGCGTTTTCAGCCACACCGTCTTGTGCAAAGGGGCGGCAGAGGGTTGTAAATGTGGGGGTAAAATAATGGCCATGGTGTCTTCTCATAACAAGGTCAGTAGCCAAAGTGGCAAGGTGAAAATCATCAGGATGGTGGTCCACGCAATGGTTAGCGCTGTGGTCTCTACGTCCAGTTTGTACCGGTCAGCCAATCCCAGCGCCATCAGCATGGTCGGCACCCCGCTTTCAATGATGGCGGCGACTTGCGCGGGGTGGGGCTTTCCCCAAACGGCGAACACAATGCCCGTGATCAGCAGCGGCAAGAGCAATAACTTGAAAGTGATGATAACAAGAATTGGTCGGTTGGGGGTTAATTTGTGCCAAGGGACAGAAATACCCAGCATGAGCAGCATTACAGGTATCGTTGGCTGGCCGATAAATCGCGCGGCGTGTAACAAAGGAGTAATGTTCAGGTGCGAAAAATTGAATGCCAGCCCGGACAAAAATGCCCAGATGGGCGGTAGCTTCAGCCAGTTGACGACGGGATGACCAGGTTCTCGTTCACATCGACCGATACGGGTAGCGACGGCCACTCCCAGACTCCAGAGCAAAGGGGTGGAAGCAGCCATATCGGCAAAGACAGCATATTGCGCGCCGCGCTCCCCATACAGAAAATGGAGCAGAGGATACCCCATGAACAGCACATTGCCGAATATGCCGCATAACATCAGCGCCGCGCGAGTGGGAGCCGCCAGTCCGTGACCAATGGGGGTGTGGTGCAGTAGCACATACAACAGGAAAAAGGCGATCAGAATACCGCTTGCCATCAATATGGGCACGGATAAGAGTTCACGGTTGATGGGCGCACTTGCCGCTGCCGCAAACATCAGCGCCGGGGCAAAAAGATGGATGGTGATGGTGCTGATATAACTGCGTACAGCGCGTACGCCGGATTCCCCCAGGGATCGCCGCCACCAGGCGCCGGCCATGACCAACAAGGCCATGGGTAGCATGACTTCTACCAGCAGATTGAAATAAATGTGCAGAGACATGATCGGGAATCTGTGTCGGGAATGTATGAGGGCGCCTGAGGGGAACCGTGAAAGCGAGTGGAGCATCATACCAAAATCGTGGCGTTGTGCGGGTATCCGGACGATGAAAATTCGGCCCAAAAAGTATTACCCCGATTCACATTGACAGAATGTCAGCGACTGTCTATCATGAATGTGTATTTTTTACACTTATCAAGGTCTGCCACAGGGCAGTCTGCAGAAAATGCAATATTGTTATGATTATCCTCGTCCGGCTGTCACGACGGATATCGTCGTGTTTACCTTGCGCAATGAACGGTTGTCGGTATTGCTGATCCGACGCGCACGCGATCCTTATGCGGGTTACTGGGCGTTGCCCGGTGGATTTGTAGAACCGGACGAAACGCTGGAACAGGGCGCTTTGCGTGAATTGCAGGAAGAAACCGGGTTGACGCAAGTATATCTGGAGCAGTTGTACACGTTCGGTGAACCACAGCGTGATCCGCGTGGCAGGGTAATTAGTGTGGCGTATCTTGCGTTGGCGCCGCAGGAAGTCTTGCAACCGGTTGCAGCATCAGATGCGGCAGCATTGGACTGGTTTGAAGAGGAGCATTTGCCGGAAATGGCGTTTGATCATCGGGACATTCTGGCATTGGCGCGCGCTCGCCTGCGCGCCAAACTGAATTATTCCACTTTGGCATTCAAGTTGTTACCAGAGACATTTACATTTCATGAATTGCAGCGGGTTTACGAAATCATTGGTGAGCAGGTGCTCGACAAGCGTAATTTTCGCAAGTTTATCCGTTCATTGAACGTATTGCAGGAAACTGGCGAAACACGGCGTAACGGGGCACATAAGCCAGCATTGTTGTATCGGTTGGCCAGTTCAGCAGGAATTTACCATGACAGACAGGGAACGCAATGAGCAGCATGATGAGTACACAGTGGACACACGCCTTGCAGATACCTGAGATTGTTGCGCCGGTGGTGGAAGAAGCGGTGTTGCCGGCAGAGGAAACCTTGCGGCTGAAGGAAGAAATTCGTCAGTTGCTGCGGGAACATAATGCTGTATTGATCGCACATTATTATACGGCAGGCGATATTCAGGATCTGGCCGAAGAAACCGGCGGTTGTGTTTCGGATTCACTGGAAATGGCGCGTTTTGGACATCAGCATTCAGCACAAACCCTGGTCGTGGCTGGGGTGCGTTTCATGGGTGAAACGGCGAAAATCCTCAACCCGGAAAAACGGGTGTTGATGCCCAGCTCCGATGCCGAGTGTTCGCTTGATCTGGCGTGTCCATCGCAAGCGTTCACGGATTTTTGCGATGCCTATCCTGATCGCGAAGTGGTGGTTTATTCCAATACGTCTGCCGCCGTCAAGGCACGGGCGGATTGGGTTGTTACGTCTGGTATTGCGGTTCGTCTGGTACAACATCTGCATGCACAGGGCAAGAAACTGCTCTGGGCGCCGGATCGACACCTGGGGCATTATGTGCAGCAGACCAGCGGCGCGGACATGCTGATCTGGCCTGGTTCCTGTGTGGTGCACGAGACATTCCGAGCGCAGGCGTTGGTGCAGATGAAATTGGCTTACCCTGGTGCTGCCGTGCTGGTTCATCCCGAGTCACCTGCGGCAGTCATCGAGTTGGCGGATGTCGTCGGCTCGACCACACAATTGTTGCGAGCCGTCCAGCAGTTACCGAATTCGCAATTCATCGTTGCTACTGACAATGGTATTTTTCATAAAATGCGACAAATGGCGCCGGACAAACAATTGTTCGAAGCGCCGACAGCGGGTGTGGGTGCGACGTGTCGCAGTTGTGCGCATTGTCCGTGGATGGCGATGAACGGCCTGCGTAATCTGGCGCAGGCATTGCGTGAAGGCGATCATGAAATCAAGATAGACGCCGAAATCAGTTTGCGCGCGCGTCATTCCATCCAACGGATGCTGGATTTTGCCGCCACATTATAAGCAGCTTGCCGCCGCGGGCGTCATGGCGGCAGCGGGCGCAAGCGGCATGTTCGGCTTTGCTCCGTATGGCTGGTATGGTTTGCCGATACTGGGTCTGGCCTTGCTGTTTTTCGTCTGGCGCCGGTTTCCGGCTTCAGCGCTGTGGCTGACTTTCGTATATGCCTTGTTCTGGTTTGGCGTCGGGGTGAGTTGGCTGTACGCGGCCCTGCATGATCATGGCGACGTCGCGATGCTGCCCTCCGTGTTGCTGATCGTGGTATTCAGTGCCTTTTTGGCGCTGTTTCCTTTGTTGGCGGCGTGGTTGGCGCGACGGTTTTCCATTCAATCCCCTGTTGGTCTTGCTGCGTTATGGACCATGCAGGAATGGTTGCGTAGCTGGATGTTGACCGGGTTTCCGTGGCTTATTGTTGGCTACTCCCAGATTCCGGTATCGGTGTTAGCGGGTTATGCCCCGGTGTTTGGTGTGTTTGGCGTCAGCTTTGTGCTGGCCTGGTTGGCAGGAATTCTGGCTCGGCCTGACGCGCGTGGTGTGATGACGGCGCTGTTGCTCTGTGTCATCGGAGTGGGTTTGGGTAAAATTGACTGGGTACACCCTGTTGCCGAACCATTATCGGTGAGCCTGTTGCAAGGGAATATCGACCAATCGATAAAATGGCGCCCCGAAGCGTTGAGTGACACGTTGCTCACGTACGAACGTTTGGTGGTGGCGAGCAAAAGCCGTCTGATTGTCTTGCCGGAAACGGCGATTCCCTTGCTTTACGATGATGTTCCGCCATTGTATTTGCAAACTTTGGCCGATAGTGCGCGTGAACATGGCGCAGATTTGTTGATCGGTATGCCAGAGCAGGAGCCGGATGGGCGTTATTACAACAGTGTGATGAGTTTTGGCACGGCGCCGATGCAAATATACCGTAAATACCATTTGGTGCCGTTTGGTGAATATGTGCCGATGCGAGCGCTGTTTGGTCAGGCCCTGGCGGTACTTCATGCGCCGATGGCCGATTTTTCGCGCGGCACCGATAAACCCGTTCCCTTGCGGGTCGCAGGGCAACAGGTGGGCGTGGATATTTGTTATGAAGACGTGTTTGGCGATGAAATTCGCCGTCCTTTGCCGCGGGCGACGATGTTGGTAAATGTGACGGATGATGCTTGGTTTGGTCATACCGCCGCGCCGTGGCAACATGTGCAGATGGCGCAGACCAGAGCACTGGAAACCGGGCGCTACCTGTTGCGCGCGACCAATACGGGGGTAACCGCCATCATTGACCAGCGGGGACGTTTGCAGTCAGTGGCGCCGCTGTTTGTTCGCACCAGCCTGAATGGCAAAGCGCGTGCGTACCAAGGCGAGACGCCTTTTGTCCGTTTTGGTGACACCCCAATTTTGCTGTTGATTTTTGGTCTGGTGTTGTATGAGATGGCTGGCCGTAAAAACCGCTCTGCAAATCGGTTCAAGTGAAACACGGTTCGTGTACCAGCCTGCTCGCAGGCTGGTTGCGTGACGCAAGACAAATCAGGTTGGGGGCTTCCAGGCCAAATCGGGTTTGCGTGCGGCACGCACGTCATCCAGACGCCGTACGGGCAACGTGTGGGGCGCTGATTTGACTTGTTCTGGCGTTTCGCGCGCTTCCTTCGCAACGGCAATCATGGCGTCGACAAAAGCATCCAGCGTAGTTTTGGCTTCCGTTTCGGTCGGTTCAATCAACAGGCATTCTGGCACCAGCATGGGAAAATACGTGGTGGGGGCATGAAAACCATAATCGAGCAGACGTTTGGCGAAATCCATGGCGCTGACGCCGGTTTCGTCTTTCAGGCGTTTCAGGCTGATGATGAACTCGTGGCTGGCGCGTCGTTGTGGAAAGGCGATGTCGAAACCGGCTTGATCAAGCCGGGCCATCAGATAATTGGCATTGAGAGTGGCAAATTGCGCCACGCGCGCCATGCCGGGTTCACCCAGCATGCGGGCGTATGCCCATGCGCGCAGCAGCACACCGCCATTGCCATGATTGGCGCTCAGGCGACCGATACTGCGTGGTCGGTCAGTTTCGTCCAGCAGGCGGTAATGTTCCCCTTCCCTGACCGTGACCGGTAAGGGTAAAAAGGGTTGCAAGCGCGCAGAAACGCCCACCGGACCGGCACCCGGACCACCCCCGCCATGTGGCGTGGCAAAAGTTTTGTGTAGATTGATATGGACGACATCAAACCCCATGTCACCAGGCTTGATGCGACCCAGTATGGCATTGAGATTGGCGCCGTCATAATATAACAGGCCGCCAGCCTGATGGATGATTGCTGCGATCTCGGTGATTTGTTGTTCGAATACCCCCAGCGTGGATGGGTTGGTGAGCATCAATCC
>JAJYGL010000051.1:12457-15924 GCA_021790625.1 Pseudomonadota bacterium
CGGCCAGGCGCACCTTGTTCAAAAATGAGTTTCATGCCATACCTTTTTCGAGAACGGCTTGCAGGCTGTTGGCGTAATGATGAATATCATCGGCTGTGCGGGTTTCGGTCGCGCAAACGAGCAGCGTGTATCCAAGCTCCGGATAGTGTGTGCTCACATCCAGGCCGCCGACCAAATTATAGGCCAACAAGGCGTCGAGCACGGGTTGAACTGGTCGGTCAAGTTGCAACAGGGCCTCGTGGAACAAGGCGCCCTGAAAGACTTGCCTGACACCGGTAATCGTCGTCAAGCGGCTGACAAGCTGTTGGGTGTTGGCGTGGCAGGCGCGCGCTACCCGGGCCAGCCCTTCGGCGCCCATGAGGCTCAAATACAGGGCGGCGGCAACAACCATCAAACCTTGGTTGCTGCAGATGTTGGAGGTGGCCTTGGCGCGCCGGATGTGCTGTTCGCGTGCTTGCAATGTCAGGGTAAAACCAGTTTTGTTTTCGGTGTCGAGGGTGCGGCCGACGAGTCGGCCGGGCATCTGGCGGATCATTTCCTGGCGACAGGTCATGAAGCCAAACCAGGGGCCACCATTGGACAAGGGGCAGCCCAATGGTTGCCCTTCTCCCGTGGCGATGTCGGCACCGGTTTTTCCCCATTGTCCGGGCGGTTTCAGAATCCCCAGACTGGTGGGGTTGACCAGCGCAATCACGTGCGCCTGTTGCTGGTGCGCCCAATCGGTGAGGGTGTCGACATCTTCCAGTTGACCAAAAAAGTTTGGTTGCGGGATGACAAGTGCCGCAAAAGGGGCAATCTCGGTTGGCAGGACGGTGGTGCCGGTGCGCGGGTCATAGGGCAGGTCGACGAGTCCTATGCCTTGCGCGGCAACCAGTGTGGCGATGACCCGGCGATAGAGGGGGGAAACCGTGCGGGGCAACAGGATGCGGCGCTGGGTTTTGTGGGCGCGAACGGCCATCAGAATGGCTTCGGCCAGCGCGGAAGCGCCGTCGTAGAGTGACGCGTTGGAGGCGTCCAGCCCGGTGAGTGCGGCCATCATGCTCTGGTATTCGTAAATGACCTGCAGGCTGCCCTGAGACGCTTCGGCCTGATACGGGGTATAGGCGCTGTAAAATTCGCCGCGCGTGACCAGTTGCCAGATGGCGGCCGGGATGTGGTGATCGTACCCTCCGGCACCAATGAAATTGAGGTTGGCGTTATCCCGGGATGCGCGTTCTTGCGCCAGGCGGGCAATAGACATTTCGTTGAGCGCCGGGGGCAGTCTGGGCGCCTGTCTTGCGTGCAGCGAAGACGGGATTTCATCGAACAAATCGTCAATCTGCTTTGCGCCAATGACGCTTAGCATGTCGCGGATGTCGCTTTCGGTATGGGGAATGAACGGCATGATTCAGTGATGGTCGGCTTCGGCAATGGCACGATAGGCTTCTGCGTCGAGCAGGGAATCGATTTCGGCCGGGTCGTCGGGTTGCAGGGTGAATAACCAGGATCCCCACGCATCGGTATTGATTTGTTCTGGCGATGTTTCAACGTCGATGTTGACAGCGAGTACGCGCCCGCTCAAGGGCGCATAAATATCGGAAGCCGCCTTGACCGATTCGACGACACCGCATTCTTTGCCGGCAACGAGGTGTTGTCCTGGTGCAGGATTTTCCACAAAAACCATGTCGCCGAGCAAATCTTGTGCATGGTCGGTAATGCCGACGCTGACGCTGCCATCAGGATGCATTTTGATCCATTCATGGGTTTCGGTGTATTTCAGGTCGGAAGGAATGGTCATGTCAGGACTCCTGGGAAGTTGGCAAGGGGGGTAACAAAGAACGGCCGTGGCGCACGAAGGGATAGCTTACCACTTTTGCGGCAAGGGGTTTGTTTCGCACCGAAACGTGAACGATGGCGCCGTCGGCAATGTTTTTGGGCAAGCGCGCCAAGGCAATGCTTCGTTGCAGGGTAGGCGAAAAGCTGCCGCTGGTGATTTCGCCTTGTCCTGCTTCGGTGTCAACCGGTTGGTGGGCACGCAGCACACCTTTGTCGAGCAGCAGCAATCCGGCCAGGCGGTAGTTTGGTTTGTGTGATTCAAGCGCTGTTCGACCGATGAATTGGCGAGAGGTGTCTTTTAGGTCCACGGTCCAGGCCAGACCACTGTCAAGGGGTGACGTGGTGTCATCCATGTCTTGTCCGTACAGGTTCATACCGGCTTCCAGACGCAGGGTGTCGCGCGCGCCGAGTCCGGCCGGCTGCACGTCCAGCGCGTATAGTTGTCGCCATAAGGCCGCCGCGGCACTGGCCGGCAGCATGATTTCAAAACCATCTTCACCTGTGTAGCCGGTGCGGGCAACAAACCAATCCTGCCAGCGTATCGAATGAAACGGCTTCAAGTCAGAAGTGAGCGCTTGCAAACCGGGTGCTGCCTGCCAAAGTTTTTCCGTTGCCAGTGGGCCTTGGAGGGCAATCATGGCCAGATCGCGTCGTGGCAGCAGTGAGACCTGGTAGGGGGCAAGGTGCTGTTGCATCCAGGCCAGGTCTTTGTCAGTCGTGCCGGCGTTGATGACCATGCGGTAACTGCCATCGGCATTTGCGTAGACGATCAGGTCGTCGATGATGCCGCCAGTCGGATTCAGCATGCATGAATATAAAGCTCGCCCTGGCGTGGCAAGGCGGGCAACGTCGTTGGCGAGCAGGTGGCGCAGCCAGTTTTTGGCATCGTTGCCGGTGATGTCGACAATACACATGTGGCTGACGTCGAACATCCCGGCGGATTGTCGCACCGCAGCGTGTTCGGCTAGCTGCGATCCATAGTGCAGCGGCATGTCCCAACCGCCGAAATCGACCATTTTGGCACCCAGTTCACGGTGCACGGAATTTAGGGCGGTGGTTTTGAGCGTGATTGGGGGCATGGCGGCGTGACGGGCAAGGAAAAGATGGAGATTGTATCAAATAACATAATGTATTTCAAGGGGTTGCACGATAAACATTGCGTGGCGCCGAAAAGGTGTTCGGCGGGGTTGTGTTCGGCAGGATACTAGTTCCGGTTGACACTGCCGCGCCAAGCCGAAACCAGTAAAAAGGGTTTACCAGGTGAGGACTTTGCCCGCGCCGGCCAAAGAGGGTAGCGCAGCGCTTGGATTCATCATTGGGATGGGTTTGGCCAGATCGTTTTGTGTCATGCCATTGAGTTCCAACGACTGCAGGCAGCCGATAATCCGGACGCCATTGTCTTCAGCCAGCTTCATGAAATCCGCCACGCTCTTGCCGCCCGCCATAGGGAAGATGCTTTCGGCTTTGCCCTTGGCCAGCAGTTCAGTGGCAGGACCAGTAAAATACATGACGACATTTTGTTCTGCGGCGGCAGCAGTGGCCGCCAGAAAGAAGGCCGATGGCAAGCGTTTTGGGTTTTCAGGGCCGGTAATCAAAATGATGACCAGATCAGGAGCCTGTTGTTCAGACATAATCAATACCTCTCAAAAAAA
>JAJYGL010000074.1 GCA_021790625.1 Pseudomonadota bacterium
TGTTTACCCGGATGCTGACGCGCATCTTCGGTATGCTCGGCAAACAGTAACAGTCCCTCTTCGGCAGCCTTGGTGCCGATGCCACCCCATTTCACAGCGAGGTGATAGTACACACGAAATGAACCACTGCTACCCGATTGATTCGGAATTTCTGCGCAGACAACGCCTTGTTCATCGAACAAGCGCATGCGCACAAACCGGTCTGCCGATTCGAGTTGCGCCAGATTATCCGCAAATGTTTGCGTCATTATGCCTTCCCCATCATGCTGTCAATCATATCCAATAAGCCGTTTTGGTCATCACACCCGCCATGACGCGCATCAAGCCACGTACCGGTGCAGGCAGTTCGGCTGCACCCAGCGCCACAGCAGTATCGGCGTGTTTTGACTCATCGATTTTCATCTGTTCAACCACCGCGCGGCTCTTGTTATCTTCCATCGGCAATTCGTCCAAATGTGAGGCCAGATGGGCCCCCACCTGACGTTCGGTTTCCGCCAGAAAACCAAGATTCCACTGGTCACCCAGTATGCCTGCCGTCACCCCCAATGCGAGCGACCCGGCATACCAGAGCGGATTCAACAGGCTTTTACGTCCTCCCAGCGCCTGCATGCGTGATTCGCACCATGCCAGATGCTCGACTTCTTCCTGTGCCGCCTGTGCCAGACTACGTTTTGCACCGCTGTCGCGTGCGGTCATCGCCTGCCCTTGATACAAAGCCTGCGCGCATATCTCACCCACATGGTTGACACGCATCAATGCGGCGGCGTGCCGTTTTTGTGCCGCATCCAGCATTGCCTCTGCCATCTCGTCACCCGGTACGGCGCGCACTGTATGCGCTGACGTAAATACCGTGCGTAATCCATTATCCAGCGCTGAAATCCAGTCATCCTGCGTTATCATATTTTCCCCTGCCCGATCTGACTGAATTATGTCACAATTCCATGATGGCTTGCCGCAACGATTTACCATGGCAACCCGTTTTCATCCATTTTTGCGTTACATTCTCACGACAAACCATCATGTATCGACATTTATACCGCAGCAGATTGTTCATTACCCACACCCTGCTGACCTTCTGTCTGTTGCTGTTACCCAACCTGCCGGCAAGTGCAGATTCCCCACAAACAGAATTGCCGCCAGCTTTTTTACAGGCGCTCCAAAAAGCTGACATCCCGATTAGCCATGTTGGCCTTGTCGTTTGGCCACTCAATACATCTACACCAACGTTACAACTCAACGCCAATGTCGCATTCAATCCGGCTTCTACCCTGAAGCTCGTCACCAGTTATGCCGCACTCAATCTACTGGGGCCTGCCTATACCTGGCAAACAGATATTCTGACCGACGGCGTCATCCAGGGCACCACACTCAACGGCAATCTGTATCTGCGCGGCAATGGCGACCCTGGTCTCACGGACGAACGATTCGATGTATTGCTGCACGAACTGCGCAAAAGCGGTATCCAGACCATCAAGGGCGATTTAATCATAGACCAGCATCTATTTCAATCACAAAACACGCCCATCATCGACGACCATCCCTGGCATGCCTATAATGCGCTGCCTGCTGCCACCCTGCTCGATTATGACAGCAGTATGGTCACCATCTCGAATCTGCATGGCAAAATCCATCTCGATATCGAACCTCTGCCACCCGGCACACACCTTATCAACCGCATCACCTCTTCCGCATCGCCTTGCGACGAAAACTGGCGTGACCAGCTGCACACCGTCTGGCAACCCGACAACCAAACATTGGTGTTCAGTGGCGAATACGCAAGCGCTTGTTCAAGCCACACCTTTGCCATAACAGAAGATGCGCCATCCGCCCTCATTGCCAGCCGCTTCATGGATGATTGGCGCATGCAAGGCGGCAACCTGACCGGCACATGGCGCGAAGGCATTACCCCCGACAATGCAATCTCCGTGCTGACCTTCCCATCCGAACCACTGTCCATGATGTTGTACAAGCAAAACAAGTACAGCAACAACATCATGGCGCGCAATCTTTTTCTCAGCTTATCCCCAACCCGCCCCGCCACCATTGCCGCAGCAGATGCAAGCATTCATCAATGGCTTGCCAGCAGAAGACTGGACTTTCCCGAATTGGTGCTCGACAACGGATCTGGCCTGTCGCGCACGGCGCAGATCAGTCCCAACAGTATGGCGCAATTATTACGCGACGCAGCAATCAGTCCGGTCTATCCCGAATTGGCCGCCAGTTTGCCAATTTACGCTGTCGACGGCACCTTGAAACGGCGGCAGTCTGCCGCCATCAGAGCACGAGCGCATTTAAAAACCGGCACGCTCGATGGCGTCAAAGCCTTGGCCGGCTACATTCACCAGCCAGACGGAAACACGGTGATTGTGGTACTATTCATTAACGATTCGAATGCTGACGCAGGCAATGCAGCTCAGGACGCGCTGCTTGACGCCATCATGTCCCCGCCCAACAAGGAATCCGAATGAACGCCGCCGCACCGGGTACCACCACAACGCAGCAAATTGATTTCATCCATACTCGTTTACGCCCCGGAGATATACTGCAACTGCAACTGTTCGAAAACGAACAGCGCTACCCGGTCAAACTGATTGGTTACATACCTGACAAAACCATTTTGCTGACTGCCCCCATGTCCGGGCAACAACTGCTGCTGTTGCGCGAACACCAGAATCTCACTTTGCGCGCCGTCTCGGGCAAAGGCGCCATTGCCTTTACCAGCGCCGTGGTCAAACTCTACAGTACCCCGGTGCCATACCTGCACATTGCCTGGCCATCAAGCGTTCACAGCGTCGTGGTACGCGCATCTGAACGCGCCAGCCTGGAACTCAATGGCGTCCTGATCAACACCAGCGCTGCCAATGCCCATCAACATCCTGTCTCCATCGTTGATTTAAGCCAGAATGGGGCCGCCATCCTTTCCAATGAACCAATCGGCAAGAAAGAAGATCTGATTGAGCTGACGTTTCAGGTCACCACATACAACATCACCTTGTCACCGAAACTGAAAGGCATCATCCGCTCTGTTGCCGCCACCCCAGACAAACACGTTCGTTATGGCATCCAGTTTAATGAACTGGATATCATCGATAAACTGACACTACAAAGCCTCGTCTGCCAAAAAATCCATGATCTGCAACAATAGGCGTGTCGGATTATCGCACGCCAAAAACATGCCATCATGTCTTGGAGCCAGACCCATACAAGTAGTGTGAGAACTGCGCATAATCGCTACTGACAGAACGAAACAATTTATCCAGGCTCATGATAGCCTGCTCCGCCAGATTAATCGCAATATAGGGATGCTCAACCTTCATGCGTTTGTACATGGCGCGCGACAAACG
>JAJYGL010000114.1:0-10595 GCA_021790625.1 Pseudomonadota bacterium
CCAAACCGCACAAACTCGGCCAATCTGTTTTCCAACAGGGAAATCTTTTCCCGCAAATTGAGAATCTGCCGCTCCGCAATCGAAATAGCCCGCCCGTCAAACGGATGCGTCACCCGCACATCCGTCAGCAGATGCGGATACAGGTCAAAAAATTCCGGGTGGGTTGCCAGATAACGAGCAATATCTTCAGGATTCATGTGCTTCCAATAATGTAACGGGTAAAACACCCTCAAAACTGATTGCAGTCGGGCCAGTCAGCCAGACCGGATCATCTGCATTGCCGCCCCACGCAATCTGCAACACACCACCACGGGTGCTCACCTTAACCGGTGAGGTGACGTAACCGGACCGGATACCGGCCACAACCGCCGCGCACGCGCCCGTACCACAAGACAGGGTTTCACCGGCACCTCGTTCGAACACACGCAACCGCAAATGATGCGCGTCCACTACCTGAGCAAACCCAACATTGACCCGCTGCGGGAAACGGGGATGTGATTCCAATATGGCGCCAAGGCTGGTCACCGGGGCATCCTCAACGGCATCTACAAATAATACAGTATGTGGGTTTCCCATTGACAATACACTCACTGTCCAGACTCTGCCTTCGACGTCCAACGCATACTGGCTGGCCTCGGCATCCGCCACAAAAGGCACTTCAGCCGGCGCAAATCTCGGCGCGCCCATGTTTACCGTCACCTGCCCTCCGTCCTCCAGTCGCGGCACAATAATGCCGGACGCTGTCTCAACTCGGATTTCCCGGGCCGATGTCAATCCATAATGATGCACAAAGCGAGCAAAGCAACGCGCACCATTGCCGCATTGCGCCACTTCGCCACCATCCGCATTAAAAATGCGATAACGAAAATCGGCATCCGCCCGTGTCGGGCGCTCGACCAGCAACAGTTGATCGCAACCAACGCCCACATGACGGTCGGCGATACGCCGTATCATGTCCGGCGACAGCACGACCGTCTGCCGGATGGCATCCAACACGACGAAGTCATTTCCCGCCCCGTGCATTTTCGTAAAAGAGAGTGCTGTCATCCTCATCCCTTGCGGCCTGATGATACCTATCGGGTATAAAAACCGGCCTCACCTGCTGGCCGGGTCTTGAAACGTTTATGCAGCCAGAAATACTGCGCTGGCATTTCTCTGACGCGTTCTTCGATAAACCGGTTCATCCGCGCCACATCGTCTTCTACGCTATTGGTCGGAAAATCCTGCCAGGCAGGGTAGAATCGTACCACATAGCCCGCTCCCCCGCCTAGTTGCCGGGTTACCGCCGGCAACACCACAGCGCCTGTCACCTTGGCAAGTCGTGGCAAAGCATTCACTGTCGCTGCCGGCACACCAAAGAACGGGACAAATACGGCATCCTTGGCGCCAAAATCCTGGTCCGGCAAATAATATAATGGCAAGCCATGCCGAATTTCCGCGATCATCGGCCTGACCCCCTCATGACGCGAAAACAGCCGCGATTGCCCGAAACGGGTACGCGCATGCAACATCAGGCGATCAAAATGCGGATTTCTCAGCCGGCTGTACATCGATACCAGCGGATGATATTCGGTGCTGATGCGGATACCGCCCATATCCAGACCAACGAAATGGGGCGCCAGCAAAATGAGGGGTTTACCGTAGACCGCCTGAAAATGTTCCAGACCCTCGATGCGCACCAGACGATTGATGCGTGCAGCAGGTGACCACCACAACATACCGTGTTCCAGCGCCGCCCGCACCACACACTGAAAATGCTCGCGCAGCACCTTGTCACGTTCTTGAGCCGACCATTCCGGAAAACATAGCGCAAGATTGGTAGCCCCTACCCGACGCCGTGAACGGGCAAAATGATACGCCAGCCAGCCCAGCGCATTGCCCAGCATTGCCTGCGCGGCAAGCGGCAGTCCGTGCAGCAACCACAACACAAAAATACCCAGTCGCGACATCATCCGACATCGGGTGGTGCGACCCCACCAGGTTGTTTGTAACGGTTATAGCTCCACAAATATTGGTCCGGATACTGCATAATCAATCTTTCCAATGTCGCATTCAGCGTGCGTGTCGCCACTTGCCTGTCACCCGACAAAGCACCTTCCGGCATGGGTTGAATATGCACACGATAACCTTGTCCACGCGGCAGACGTTCACCGAACATCATCAACACCACCGCACCCGTGCTCTCGGCTAACCTTGCCGGCAGCGTGGGGGTATACGCCGGACGGCCAAAAAAATCCGCCCACACGCCATCCCCTTTGCTCGCCACTTGATCTGGCAAAATACCCACGGCTTCACCCCGTTTCAACGCCGCCAACAGCAGGCGAACCCCGCGCATATCTGCCGTAGCGAGCGTGATTTTGCCACGCGCCCGTCCCGCGCACATCAGCGCCTCTGCCCAACGCTGGCGCGGAGGACGGTACATCACTGTCATCGGATAACGGGCAGCATAATATAAACTGACGATTTCAAAACAGCCCAGATGCGGCGTCATCGCCAAAATCCCGCGCCCGCCCCGCACCGCTGCCTCGACATGCTCCCAACCCACGCACTCTTGTACCAACCGCAACACCTGCGGATAGGGACGAAACCAGATTGGCACGACTTCAGCCGCACCGCGACCCAGCTGTCCGGCGCTCGCGCGCACCAGTGTGGCAAGAGAATCCGGCGTTGCGGCCAAACCGCTGTGGCGCAAATTTTCTGTCAGTCGCGACGCATAGCGAGCATTGAAGCGCAACAGCAACACGCCTCCCCAAGCTCCCATGACGTGCCAGAACAACAACGGTAGCCGCGCCAATAAACGCAACAAAAATGGTAGCAATGGCCTGGCCAAATTCATCGCCGTCTGGCGCCAGTTGTGATAGGATGCAAAATTGTCAATAAACCAGTCATGAAAGCGCAATACAATGAAAGAATTTCTGTTCAGTTCCGAATCGGTATCCGACGGTCACCCGGACAAAGTCGCCGATCAAGTGTCCGATGCCGTATTAGACGCCATTTTAACCCAGGACCCGTACGCGCGGGTAGCTTGTGAAACATTAGTTACCACCGGGCTGGTCGTCATTGCTGGCGAAATCACCACGCACGCCACCGTAGACTACAACCAGATTGCCCGTGACACGGTAAAACGCATTGGCTATGACAGCTCGGAAATCGGATTCGATTACCGTACCTGCGCCGTATTGACCACCTTCGGCAAACAATCCACCGATATCGCGCAAGGCGTGAACGAAGGTGAAGGTCTCGACCTGGATCAGGGCGCGGGCGACCAAGGCTTGATGTTCGGTTATGCGTGCAACGAAACGCCCACCTTGATGCCGCTACCCATTTACCTCGCCCACCGACTGATGGAACGCCAGGCATTGTTGCGCCGTGACGGACGTCTGCCATGGCTGCGCCCGGATGCCAAATCACAGGTGTCAGTACATTATGTGGATGGCGTCCCCAGCCACGTCGATACCGTCGTTCTGTCTACCCAGCATCACCCGGATATTGGACACTCCGCCATCGAAGAAGCCATCATCGAAGACATCATCAAACCATCCATTCCACCTGAATTACTCAAGGGCAAGGTACGCTACCTGGTCAACCCGACAGGGCGCTTTGTCATCGGTGGCCCGATGGGAGACGCGGGACTCACTGGCCGCAAGATCATCGTCGATACCTATGGTGGCGCCGCGCCGCATGGTGGTGGCGCTTTTTCCGGCAAAGACCCCAGCAAGGTTGATCGCTCCGCTGCCTATGCTGGCCGCTATGTCGCCAAAAATGTGGTCGCCGCCGGACTGGCTGCGCGCTGCCTGGTACAGGTTGCTTACGCCATTGGTATCGCCAAGCCGGTGTCGTTGATGGTCAACACCTTTGGTACCGGGCGCGTCAGCGATGAACGCATCACCCAGCTGATTCTGGAACATTTCGACCTGCGTCCGAAAGCCATCATCCAGCAATTAAACCTGTTGCGCCCGATTTACAGTAAAACCGCAACCTATGGCCACTTTGGCCGTGACGAACCCGAATTCAGCTGGGAAGCAACCGATAAAGCCGAAGCATTGAAAGCGGCTGCCGGTCTATAGCTGAATACACATGACGCCGCAACGGGCGTCATGTGTCACACGTTCGTCATGGCGCGGTATTACCGTGTACGCCAACCAGCCCGAAAGGCGAAGCTTATGTCCATGACCGACAAACTGTCCGAAATCCAGCATCTGCTCAAATCCCTGCACAGTGAATTTCCCTCGGAAACCAGTGCCTTCCTCAATTTCATGCAAAAAACCGAGTCTGCTACGGCACTGGACTTGCGCAGCAAAGAACTTATCAACATTGCCCTTGCTGTTGGCGCGCAATGTGAATGGTGCATCGCGCTCCACGTTCGACATGCGCTGGATGCGGGCGCCCGACGCGAAGAAATCCTCGACGCCGGTTTCATGGCCGTCATGATGCACGGCAGGCCAACTCTGAGATATCTGATTCCGCTAATAAGTGCACTGGACGAGTTCTCGCCCCTGCTGGCATGAAACGATACGCGAACCCACCCCATGCCTGACACCATGACATCCCTCGACACCTTGCTGCAACAGGCAGAAGCCCTGCATCAACCCATCACGGCAGCCGTCGTGGCCACGGAAGAACATGTGCTGGAAGCAGCCCTGCTGGCCGCCAAAAACGGGTTGATTATTCCCACCCTCATCGGCGAAAAGGACGCAATTCAAAATCTGTGCTCGCTGCATGGCTGTCAGTTTGACATGGTTGAAACCCATTCAGCCGAAGAGGCCGCGCTGGCCGGTGTAGAAGAAGTCCGGCAAGGCCGCGCACAAATGCTCATCAAGGGGCATCTGCATACGGCCGAATTTCTGCACCCCATCCTGAAACACCTGCGCCACGCGCAACGGCTGTCGCACGTATTCATCGGACAGTTGAGCCATTACCCCAAACTGTTATTCATCACCGATGCGGTCATCAACATCGCACCAGATCTCGCCACCAAAGTGGACATTCTGAACAATGCAGCGAAGCTGGCCAATGCGCTAGGCATCGAACGCCCAAAAGTGGCGGCATTGTCCGCCATTGAAGATGTGAATGCCGCTATCCCTTCCACCATCGACGCAGCCTGTCTCGCCAAAATGTCCGACCGCGGTCAACTCCTTGCACACTTGCAGATTGACGGCCCACTCGCGCTGGATAATGCCATCTCACCCGAAGCCGTTCGCATCAAGGGCATTCGCAGCGACGTAGCAGGTGACGCCGACATTTTGCTCATGCCCGACCTGGCCAGTGGTAACATTCTGTACAAGGCCATGGAATATCTGACCGATGCCCGCTTTGCCGGTATCGTGCTGGGGGCAAGCGTGCCGGTCGTACTGACCTCACGTGCCGACGGTCTGCAGACCCGCCTGGCATCCATCGCCTTGGGTAGGCTCGCACACGCACTCAATGTGTTCTGACAGCGCCTACGAAAAACGCACCGAAAAATCGTTGCGCCGATGAATCAAACCGTTTTTCTGGCCTGCTCATACGCGTGCAACGATTCCAGGCACTTGCGCACGAACGATGGCCGAGTACCGGATGTCCCATCCAGCCAGCGGGTCAACGTCGATTTCGACACACCCAACGCTTGCGCGGTTTCCACCATATCGTCAGCGGCAATCCCCAGACGTTGTTGCCAGCGGGCAATAAATTCCGGCAGACTGTGCTGCATCTCTTGCACCGCATCAAACAGATAGGGGGTTTCGTCTATCTGCCGACCGTCACGAACGTTACGAATGGCTTCCAGCACAGCAACGGGAATCCGCCGTGTGCGTCCATACACGTAGGTCATCATGCGCGAGCGCGGAATACCGGCGATACGCGCCAGATCGTCATGTGTCAAACCCATCGATTTTTGCAGGTCCAACAACTCCTTCTGATCTTCGCGCAACACTTGTTCAACCTGTCCACGCACGCGCCGGGGTCTGCCAGGACCACTTGTTGGTTCATTTTTGCGTGCTTCACTGATTGCTTCCAACACTTTAATTTTTTCCGCAATCTTGCCAGGAATACGCGAAGGTTCGCCATAGAGCATAACCACCATTCGTGACAGAGGAACACCGACAGCCGTCGCCATGGCTTCGTCAGACAAATTCAGGCTGTTTTTCAATGCCTTGAGATTATCCTGCGCCAACTTGTTTGCCGACACCGGTCGGCTGGCCACCTGCGCTAAAGACATTTGCTCCAACATCTGCTTATCCATACATTTCCATCTTTCGCATTGTGAAGTATTGAAGTATAACGCAAATCATGTCAGATGAGTAGTCTCACGTATTGATTTTTTTAAAATAATTACATTTTTTTCGAGGGCGCCACACAAGGTCTGCCTCAAAAAAATGGGCGCCTGCCGGCGCCCATTTTTAACCACGATATGGTCGTCGTTCCCGGTCAGGACTGTCCCGACAGGTAAGTTGCCACGGCACGAATCTGCTCATTATCAAGACCGTGCGCCACACCTTTCATGATCGCTGCTTGCGGACGTCCATCGGTATATTTGATCACATGCAACTGCTTGATGATGTAATTCGCATGCTGCGATGCAATACGCGGGAAATTGTCATGCCCATGCCCATCCGCACCGTGGCAGGCAAAACATGGGGGCACATTGGTTTCAGGAATGCCGTTGTGGAATATTTTGTTCCCTTGCTCAACCAACGCCGTATCGGTCGGCGCGCCATGCGTGGGAATCTGGCCATAATAATAACTCGCCAGCTCGGTAATCTGGTTGTCAGTCAGGCTGCGAGCAATCCCCCACATGTATTGCATCGCTTTCGGGTCACTGCGACCGTGCGAACGAAACGCTTTCAACTGTTCCGTCAAGTATTGCGGTTGCTGCCCCGCCAGGCGCGGAAACTGCGCGTTAATCGAATTTCCACCCGCGCCATGACAGAACGAGCACACCTGCACGGCCAACTGCTGACCTGACAAATTCGGGTTGGCCAAATCCCGCGAGTTCTGGATATCAGAACAACCCGACACCAGCGCAACGCCCCCCAATACCGCAACCGCCATCAATTTCTTCATCATCATTCTCCTAAGTTCGGGTTCAATACGTCATCTCGCCAACTAATCGCTCGCGTCAGAAAGCAGCCCAGACATAAAAGAACGACGTATTATAATCGCCAGGTTTTGACAGTTGCACCGGCATGGTTCCTAGCGCCTGCTGTCCAGCAATGTCACCCAGCGATGTATATATGGTGTACTGGTATCCTATGCGTACGTTCTGAATCGGAATCCAGAAAACTTCGGGCGTCCACGCCGTCGAACCGTACTGCAGAGTATTCACCGGACTGGTCGGATTCACATTGTTGGTGCCGTTCGAATACAACAGGGTTACACCATACTTGGCCTCGTAGGTATACGAGGCTTTGGCACGAAACAGCGAGTTGGTATCCATTGCGGATCCGGCGGCACTGCCATAATTTACAGTTTCATTGATGTCCGACAACTCTACCGTCACCGTATTCGGATCCAGTATGTACTGATACTGGAAATCCACCATGTTGTCCCGATAGGCATCGTAAGGCCCGCCGTTCAGGTTGCCTTCATACACATCCGGCGCAAAATAAGTGTATCCGATCATCGCATTGCTGTTGCCCCAGTCATGCGTCAGCGCAAGCCGTACATAGGGCGCCGTACCGGAAATATAATTCATCGCGCTGGATGGTATGCCTTGAGTCAGGAACGAAAACACGCCATCACCTGTGCGATAACCGGATACTTCGGCATACACGGTGCGATTCCAGTACACATAGGCGCCCGCGCCCACAGCTTGCTGCGCCAACCCCTGATTCAGGATCGGCGAGATGCTGTTATCGCTGCCAAATGACCCAGGCACCGTATTGTATCCCCAGGCAGCAGAACTGTTCCACACGTCTTCCACACCGGGATTGTTGTTCACGCTGACACCAAAAATCAGGTCATTGTTGCCATTGGTGATGTGTTGCGCATAGCGAAAATCGGTGTTATCCGACCCCGCAGTGCCGGTAAGTGGAAACCAAGTATTATTCTGACCATTGTTGTAGGCATTGTTCCAGGTATATTGCGCCAGCGCACCGATGCTGTCGGTCAGTTTGCCACCAAAAAACAGACTGGAAGTGGCAAAGGTCAATGCGCCATCATTGGTCACATTACTGCCATTCACCGCCCGATCACCTGGATTCTGCACCGCAGTGAACACGCCCATGATAGCCAAAGGAACGCTGGCGCGCTGCCCCAGCGTGAAGCCAGTCAATTTAAAGAGGCGCCCATATGGCGTCAATTCCGGGAACTGTCCGCCCACGTGACACGCCTGACAATTTTGCCCGGTCTGGCGCGCAAACGCAGGCACGGCAGCTGCGTCCATGGAAACAACAGTAGTGGTAACCGCCAACGCCGTCGGCAGAACCCATTGCAGATGGCGCGCCATCGCGCGCATGCCAGAGGATATGCGATATTTCATGTTTTTCTCCCAAAATAACAACTTCCCGAACCGCTGAAAACTGCCGGTATCATCCTAACCACAACCATAAAGAGAAACACCGTCTTCCAGCGATGCGCACTCTACCCGGGGCGACCCCGAAACTGGTTTTAGTATAAGCGAATGTAATAAGATATTCATATATCTTTTTAACAACGTCAAACAAAATTTTTTGTTTGACAATCTGGTAAATTATTGCTAATGGTGACCACCAAAAGCTGCCACCAAAAGCTGCCGCCAGGAGCAACTGATTAGCCTGGCAACAGCTTTTCGTCACGCCACAACGCGTTTATCTGCTCGCGCTGCCGAATCGGAATAACCTCGCCATCGCGCAACATGACTTCCGCTGCGCGTGGTCGCGAATTGTAATTTGAACTCATCGACATGCCGTAAGCACCGGCGGATTTTATCGCCAGCAGGTCGCCTTCCGCCAAAGCCAGTTGACGGTCATGCCCCAGAAAATCGCCTGTTTCACACACCGGCCCCACTATCTGCCAGGCAACCGGCACGGCGTCACGCGGATGCACCGGCACAATGGCGTGCCATGCTTCATATAATGCTGGACGCATCAAATCGTTCATTGCGGCATCGACAATGGCAAAGTTTTTTTCCAGCCCCGGTTTCAGATATTCCACTCGGGTCAGCAGTATGCCCGCATTTCCCACCAGTGCACGACCAGGTTCCAACAGCAACGTCAACGGTCGTTGATCCAGTTTTTGTTGTATTGCGGCAACATAATTCGCCACAGGAGGGGGCGTTTCCTCGTGATAACGAATGCCCAGCCCGCCGCCCAAATCCAGATGACGTAACACAATCCCTTCGTCTACCAGCGCATCCACCAGACGAAGTATGCGATCCAGTGCATCGACAAACGGGGTGATCTCGGTCAACTGTGATCCGATATGACAATCGATGCCGATGATTTCCAGTGCTGGCAGGCTGGCAGCCAGGCGGTACAAACGCAGCGCATCTTCATGCGGAATGCCGAACTTGTTTTCTTTCAGGCCGGTGGAAATATACGGATGCGTGCCAGCATCCACGTCGGGGTTTACGCGCAACGAAATCGGCGCGCGCAGACCCAGATCGGCAGCCAGGCGGTTGATGCGATACAATTCCGGCTCGGATTCCACGTTGAAGCAACCAATACCCTGTTGCAAGGCAAAAACAATTTCATCTTCCCGTTTGCCAACGCCAGAAAAAACCACTTGGGATGCCTTGCCTCCTGCGGCCAGCACGCGTTGCAATTCGCCCATCGAAACGATGTCAAACCCTGCACCAAAACCAGCAAACAGTTGTAAAATAGCCAGCGACGGGTTAGCCTTCACGGCGTAGCATATTTGGTGCGGTTTGCCGTGCAAGGCATCGTCAAATGCCCGATAATTGCGCACCAGCGTTTCAGCATCATATACATAACATGGTGTACCATATTGGTCGGCAATCATGGCAAGGACTGCGGCGTCAAAAGGCAGGAGCGCTGCGTTCATGGCTGGCTCCCGCTCGTTGCCGGCACCCCGGTTTGAACCGATACTGCTTGCGCTGATGGTGGTTTTTGAGGAGCCTTTTTAGGCAGGTAGAGCCCGCCCTTGGTGCCGCACGCAGATAACAGCAACAGCAACAACAACATTCGCAAGAACCACATGCTACACAACCTTATCACAAACACACAAGGCGCAGTCTAACATGACAGAATCGGAATTCAACCAGTTAAGTGACGCACTGTTTCAAACCATCGAAAATCTGCTGGAAGCCGCGAATGGCGAGGTAGATTTTGAACTGGCCGCGGGCAATGTGCTGGAAATCGAATGCGCCGACAGCAAAATCATCGTCAATCGTCAGCCTGCGCTACACGAAATCTGGGTTGCCGCCCGCTCGGGCGGCTTTCATTACCGCTGGCAAGATGGTGCGTGGCACAATACCCGTGACGGCAGTGAACTGCTATCGAGTCTGGCTGCGATGCTAAAACAACAATGTCAGGTTACCCTGCCCAACCAGCACCTATGAGCCACGCCACTCCGGACAATCTCGTCAGCCCACAGACTGCCCACTTTAGCACACCGCTTGAACTGCAATCGGGCGGCACGCTGCCAGACTGGGATCTGGTATACGAAACCCACGGCAC
>JAJYGL010000114.1:11220-15794 GCA_021790625.1 Pseudomonadota bacterium
TTTGCCTACCATCACGAAGTCGAATTTGAAATTGAATCCTATCTGCGCTATCAGGGTGACAAATTTGCTGAAACTTTTGACGCCAATACCTATCTACTGATGACCAAAGCGCTGGATTACTTTGACCCGGCACAACATGCCGAAAGCCTTGCTGCTGCCCTCAACACGGTCCGCGCCAGCTTTCTGGTCATCTCGTTTACCACCGACTGGCGCTTTGCTCCCGAACGCTCGCGCGAAATTGTGCGAGCGCTGCTTGATAATGGCCGGGATGTCAGCTATGCGGAAATCGAGTCTACCCATGGTCATGACGCTTTTTTGATGCCGCATGCCCATTATCATGCACTGATACGCGCTTACATGGACAGGGTAACCCTATGACCCGACAGGATTTCGAAATCATCGCCCAATGGATTGCACCGCAATCGCGTGTGCTGGATCTGGGGTGTGGCAACGGCGATCTGTTGCATTATCTGCAACGGGCACAACACATTCATGGCTATGGCGTTGAAATTTCTGACGACCGCGTGCTCGCCTGTGTCAAACAGGGGATCAATGTCATCCAGCGTGATCTGGAAGCCGGGTTGGCGGAATTTACCAATCACAGCTTCGACTATGTCGTGCTGTCGCAGACCTTGCAAGCCGTACACCAAACCGAGGCCATCCTGCAAGAAATCCTGCGCGTGGGCAAGACTGGTATCGTTGCCTTCCCTAACTTTGGCTACTGGAAAAACCGCTGGCAAATTCTGCATGGACACATGCCCATCTCCGAAGACCTGCCCTATCAGTGGTATGACACCCCGAATGTTCATCTGTGCACCATGCATGATTTTGAGCAACTTTGCGTACGCCTGAACATTCGCATCCGCGAATGCGTTGTCATGACGGCGGGCAAGCGCATCCACTGGCTGCGCAATTTTAGCGGTAGCCTTGCCATGTACCGCATCGAGCGGCTGACATGACCCCGGCACAACTGCACCTTGATCTGGACAACAAGCTTGCCACAGCCAGCGGCAGTTGGCGCCTCATTCAACTGGACAAAATCGAAACTGCCGCTCCAAACGCTACCGAGGCAAACCTTTCATCACCGGTTGTTCTTGATGGCGGCCAGATCGACAATCTGGATCCCAGCGGGGCGTACTGCCTCATTTCCCGTCTGACGGCACAGGGCATCGCGCCAGAAGCAGTTCAGACCACCGGCTTTTCATCACAGCATCAGGCCATCTTCGACCTGGTGCGCGAACATTACGCCGCCAGCCTGCGCCAAAATGAAACCTCGCTCTGGCAACGAGGGCGCGTCCTGTTACGCCGGTTGCAACGGGTCGAACGCTTTATGCTGGAGAGCGTGCGCCTGATTGGCGTGCTGGGTACGGAAACCGCACAACTGCTGCGCCATCCGGGGCGGTTTCGTTACCGCGAATTCACCAATCAGATTGAAGCCGTTTTCGTCAGCGCCATTCCGCTCATCGCCTTGATGATGTTTCTGCTCGGTATTGTTTTTGCCTACCTGCTCGGCCATCAGGCAATGCAATATGGCGCCAATATTTTTGTTGTCGACGGAACGACGCTCGCCGTCTGCCGTGAATTATCGCCTGTACTGGTCGCCATTCTGGTCGCTGGCCGTTCGGGCTCTGCCATTACTGCGCAAATTGGCACCATGAAATTTGACGAAGAGCTGGATGCCTTGCGCGTGATGGGCTTGTCTCCCTATCAAGTGCTCATCATTCCTCGCATACTGGCGCTGGTATGCACCTTGCCCCTGCTGGTCTTCGTCGGCGACGTGACCGGCATTCTGGGCAGCATGCTGGTGGCTTCCCGCCAATTGGGCATTCAGCCCGCCGAATTCATTACCCGCATGATGAGCGAGCTTGATCTGCCCACCGTCATCATCGGGCTGTCCAAGGCGCCAATATTTGCCTTGTTCATTGGCCTGATTGCCTCCGAAGGAGGGTTACACGTCGAACACAGTGCCCGCAGCATTGGTGCCAGCACCACGGTAACCGTCGTACGCAGCATTGTTGCCGTCATCGGCATCAATGCCCTCATCGCCATTACCCTGGTTCGTTTGGATATCTGACATGCCAGCCACAGACGCCGTAACTGCCGCCCGCCCCATCGTCGTTGAGACCCGGCACATTGTCACCCAACTGGGCAAGCAAACCATTCATCAAGGCGTAAGCCTTTCCGTGCGACAAGGCGAAATCGCCGCGCTGATTGGCGGTAGCGGTACCGGAAAATCGGTCCTGCTGAAAGTGTTGTGCGGATTGTTACGCCCTGCCGACGGTTCGGCGCGCCTGTTTGATACGGATATCTGGGTCACCGACAACGAAACACGCCAAATGGTACGGCAACGTTTTGGTATGCTGTTTCAGGATGGCGCGCTATTTTCATCGTTGACCGTCGAACAGAACGTCGCCGCCCCATTGCGCGAACATACCCGACTTCCCACCGCTGCCTGCCTGCGTCTGGCGCGCCTGAAATTATCCATGGTGGGACTGGAAGCCGCTGCCGCACGCAAAATGCCGGACGAATTATCCGGCGGCATGCGCAAACGTGCCGCGCTGGCTCGAGCCTTGGCACTGGATCCGGAGCTTCTGTTTCTGGATGAACCCACTTCTGGATTGGACCCGGTCTCTGCCCGCAGTTTCGACCAACTATTGCGCACGCTGCGCGACAACCTGGGCCTGACCGTCTTGCTGATTACCCACGATCTGGATTCACTGCTGGCGCTGGCCGATCAAGTCATTGTTCTGGCGCAAGGCAAGGTGCTGGGTAGCGGTACTTTATCCGACATCCAGCAATTGCAAGACCCGTGGCTGAAAGCTTATTTTTCCAGCCATCCCGCCAACCATACACTACCTACATCAACTCGTGAGGATACGCATGGACAGTGAAGCCCGCTATATTCTGGTCGGCAGCATCCTGATTGCTGTCAGTCTGCTGTTGGTGGCCGGTATCATCTGGCTGTCCGGCGCCGGACAGCAAAACGATAACGACTACACCATTTACTTTCGCCATCAATCCATGAACGGGCTGGATATCAGCAGCCCGGTCGAGCTGCGCGGAATCAAGATTGGCGAAGTCAGTGATTATGCATTTACCAACGACAACAGTGAAGCAGTAAAAGTTCATATCAAGGTTATCCCCAACACACCGATTCACGTCGACAGTATTGCTACCGTCGACCGCAACATCGTCACCGGGTTGGCCAGCATTGATATTTCGAATCCGCATATCCGCAGCCCGCTCATGCCCGGCACCAAATCCCGCCCCTGGCCAGTCATTGCCGAAGGTCGGTCCGATTTTGACAAGGTCGCCACCACGCTGGGCGAAATCAGCAACAGGGCGGCGCAAACGCTCACCAATATCAATCAATTACTCAGCGCCGACAACCAGCGTCACATCGCCAGCACGCTGAACAATCTGCAGCAATTCTCGGCCCTGCTGGCCGCGCACGGGCAGCAACTCAGCAGCAGCATCGATCATCTCAACAATGCCGCGGCGGCATTGACCGATGCCGCCCAACACGTCAGCGCCCTCTCCGACCACGCAGATAACGACCTCGTCCTCCTGACACAACATACCGACGCCTCACTACAACAGGCCACTCAAATCCTACTACAATTGCAACAACAATCTGTCATTCTGTCACAGGACGCGCAACGACTGGCTGATACGGGCAGCGCCCGATTGAACCAGATCGGCAACGACATTCATCAAGACAGCCTCTCCATACAGGAAGTTGGCCGCAAACTGGATAATCCGGGACAAATCTTTTTCAACAACAGCGCCAAAAACCGTGCGCCAGGAGAGTGATGTCATGCACGACACCTTACGTTCCATTCTGTCCCGTTGGCTGCCAGGCCTGACTGCCTCCATGCTCCTTGCCGGTTGCATCGATTTGAGCAGCATCGAGCACCCACACCAGATTTATGTGTTACAGGCACCGACCCAGCAAATCTTGCCCCCGCACACCTGCCGTGCCGACGTGCTACGCGTTGCCAACACGTGGTCAACGAGTTTTGATGACCGTAGCGATCTGGTCTACAGTCGCCAACCCGACACCCGTGGACATTACCGCTACGCGCAATGGAGCGCCTTGCCGGACGTCCGTTTCAACCAGCTGCTGTTCACCCGGCTACTCGCTGACCGTATCGATTGCACCACCATCGATGCGCGCAGCAACGCCAATGCCGATCGCAACTTGACCACTGAATTGCTGGATTTTTATCACGACGCCGTGACACCACCCGGACAGGTCATTGTTCGCGTCAGCGCAGAACTCTATGACTTGCACACGCACCGCCTGATTGCACGCCACACCTTTTCCGTCACCCAACCCGTATCCCGGTTTGACGCTGCAGGAGCGGCAAAGGCCTTCAATCAGGCAACCGGGCAACTTCTGGACGACCTCTCCGTCTGGCTCGACAATATATCAAAAATCAACACGAATGCCCCATCAAAATCTTGACGAATCCGTTATCTCAACATTATCGACAAAAGAAATTAGCTGCATTATTTCGTGTGAAAAATGAGCAATATTCACCAACCCATTCTGTTATCGCATGATTTTTACT
>JAJYGL010000240.1 GCA_021790625.1 Pseudomonadota bacterium
CCCGCCTACGCGCAACTGAATGGTCAGGGAGTCAAACTGCTGCTCGCCACCTACTTTGGCGCACTGGAAGACAACTTAAGCATCGCCAATAGCCTGCCCGTTCAAGGTTTGCATATCGATGTAGTCCGCGCACCAGAACAGCTCGATGCCGTACTGGCCTCTTTGCCACACGACCGCATACTCTCCCTTGGCGTCATCGACGGGCGTAACATCTGGCGCGCCAACCTTGACCATACCCTCGCCACGGCACAAAAGGCACGCGAAACGCTCGGCGACCGTCTGTGGCTGGCGTCTTCCTGCTCACTGCAACACGTGCCTGTCGATTTAGCCACGGAAACTGCCATGGACAGCGAACTGCGCTCATGGCTGGCATACGCCGTACAGAAACTCGATGAAATCAGTGCTACCCGTCAAGCGCTCGACCATGGCATAAACACCGTTCAGGCTGCGTTCGATGCCTCTCGTGCTGCTGCCGAATCACGTCGCACCAGCCCACGCGTCCACAACCCGGCCGTCGCAGAACGCCTGGCACAATTACCAGCGAATGCCGACCAACGCCATGCCGATTTCAAAATCCGTCAAGCCGTACAACGCAACCGTTTCAAACTGCCAGCTTACCCGACGACCACCATCGGTTCTTTCCCGCAAACCAAAACCATCCGCGCTGCCCGTGCGGCGTTCAAACGCGGCGAAATGAGCGAAGCCGACTACACCCATGCCATGCAGGCCGAGATTCGACTGGCAGTGGAAAAACAAATCGAACTGGGTCTTGATGTGCTCGTACATGGTGAAGCCGAACGCAACGATATGGTGGAATATTTTGGCGAACAACTCGCCGGTTTTGCCTTCAGCCAGAACGGTTGGGTACAAAGCTATGGCTCACGCTGCGTCAAGCCGCCCATCATTTACGGCGATGTATCACGTCCGCACCCGATGACCATTACCTGGACCACCTACGCACAAAGCCTGACCAGCCTGCCCATGAAAGGCATGCTGACCGGCCCGGTCACCATTCTGCAATGGTCCTTCGTGCGCAACGATCAGCCACGCAGTACCACTGCGCTGCAAATCGCGCTTGCCATCCGCGATGAAGTCGTCGACCTCGAACAGGCAGGTATCGGCATCATCCAGATCGATGAGCCTGCCATCCGTGAAGGCCTGCCATTGCGCCGCAAACAATGGGACGAATACCTCGACTGGGCTGGTCGCGCCTTCCGCATTTCGGCATCTGGCGTACATGATGAAACCCAGATTCACACGCATATGTGTTATTCGGAATTCAACGATATTCTGCCTGCCATCGCTGCACTGGACGCTGACGCCATCACCATCGAAACCTCTCGTTCCGATATGGAATTGCTCACCGGTTTTGGCGAATTCAACTACCCCAATGAAATCGGCCCTGGCGTCTATGACATCCATAGCCCGAATGTCCCATCGGTAGATGAAATCGTGCGCTTGCTGAAAAAAGCCCGCGACGTCATTCCCGCAGAAAATCTGTGGGTCAATCCGGATTGCGGCCTGAAAACCCGTGGCTGGCCAGAAACAGAAGCAGCCTTGGCCAACATGGTCACCGCCGCAAAAATTCTGCGTGAAACCGTTTGATCGCGTGACACTGACGCATGACCAGGGGGCGCAAGCCCCCTTTTTTTATCCCTGCGCCTTGGTTTTATCCCTGGAGTCGCTTCAGAAAACGGAAAAAATCATACACTAAGGAAGCGCTCTCGTTTTGCGAGGCGAAGAACGGCGAGTTTCGAGAAGGTCAAGCGGTTCTGACTTCGTTGAGCAGGTCGGGATGACGATCCAGCAACTTGAACAACTTGACCAAGGCCAGAGGCGGCTTGGTCTTGCCGTTCTCATAGCGCGAGAAGGCATTGATGCCACCGCCGAAGATTTCGGCAGCCTCTCGCTGGTCAAGATCGAGCTTCTTGCGCACATTGACGATGAAAGCGGGGTCAACGATGGCCGCATTTACCTGCTTGTTGAACGCCTGCATCTCACGCATAACGCGCTCAGTTTCGGCCATATCGGTGATGGACTCGCCACACGCGGGGCAAAAGTTAGCCGTTACCGCCGGAATCACGGTGGTTTCGCCCTTGTAGGTGTAGGGCAGGTCGCGGATGTCATGTATCAGTTCCGCCGCGCCACAAACAGGACATTTCATATTCATAGCTCCTTGAAGGACACAATCAGCACGTCATCAATGACCATCAGCTTCAGGTACACGTCACCCGCCTGCGTGCTGGGGCGGTACACGTCCTGCCATACCGTGTGATCGGCATGGGTGGTCATGCTCTTGTAAAAGTCTGCTGGCGTCAGCGCCATCACCACGTTCAGCATGTCGGAGAAGGCAAGCTCCAACTCATTTGCGCCAGTACGCGCCGCGTGCGTGGTGCGCACCTTGCCAGCCTCTACCAAGGCTTTGACGACTGACAACTTACAGTGCGGGGTTCGTTTCTCCATGGATGCATTCTAACCTAATTGGTTTGTTTTGGCAAGTTGGTTAGTGGTGGAATTTTTGGCGAATCCGGCTTATCGTACGATTTTTTCTGTTTTCTGACGCAACCCCTCCCCTGCGCCTTGGCAAGCTGAAGCCCCTGCCTTCGGCCAGGATAATACCCATACTATTTACATTAAAAACAATATAATACGAAATAATCGTATGAATTTACGTGAAGTTATGATTAAAAGGATTGCCCATCAAGACACATCAAACCCGCCTTGTTGCAAACGGGCAAGATAAATTCGCGCATGTGCCAGCAACGGTGCGGGCAATCCATTTTTTTCAGCAATGATAAGTCCCAGAGACTGCCCCGGCTTGCCCAACTCCAGTTGATAGGTCGGCGTCAGATGCTCATGGTCAAACCGCATCGAAGCATTACGTAACCAGGCATGCTCGCTGGCAAAAACCTTGAGTGGCGAGAGGTGGGTTGTGACAATGCCGCGTACCTGCCGGGAGGCCAATTCATCCAATACCGCCATCGCGAGCGACGCTCCTTCTTCCGGATCGGTGCCAGTTCCCAGTTCGTCCAGCAAAACCAGCGTGCGGGCATCCGCTTCATCGAGCAAACGGCGCAATACCGCAACATGGCCGGCAAATGTCGATAAATGGTGATGCAAGCTTTGTTTATCACCCACATCAATGATGACGCGCGAAAAATCGCCAATGACACACGATCCCTCAGCAGGGATGTGCAAACCACAATGCGCCATGGTAACGAGCACCCCAACCGTTTTTAACACCACGGTTTTTCCGCCGGTATTGGGGCCAGTGATGACCAGCATCGGTGAATCAGTATCCAAGGTCACCGTCA